>NZ_BAAASM010000049.1:0-1161 GCF_039532885.1 Streptomyces nogalater
GCCCGAACTTCTCCTCGGTGCCGCGCTGTTGGACGTTCGGGCTGTCCGGGTCGCCGACTGCGATACGAACCGCACACCCATCGGCGGCTCGTTCTCGCAGCAGGTCGTTGAGCCGCGGGTACGCCTCGTGCAGGAAAACAGCGGCGTACACCAACACGTCGATCCGCTCGCGGGCCTGGGTCAGCATGTCCACGAAGGTCGACACGGGGATGTCTGCCCGCTGGTCGTAGAGGGCCACAAGTTCCGGGCTGACGGCGCGGGCGGGGCGTGCCTGCCGGAGCGCAGGCCATAGAGCGTGCACGTCTTCTCCTAGGACTTGTCCGGGCGATCAAGTTCGCAGCCAGATGATCAGGGCTGCCGCTGTGGCGGTGCCGAGGAAGACGTACCCGCGTTTGTCGTAGCGGGTGGCGACTGCCCGGGACTGCTTCAGCCGGTTGATCGCCCGCTCGACCGTGTTGCGTTTCTTGTAGCGGTCTTCGTCGAAGCCGGGTGGCCGTCCGCCACGCGAGCCCTTCCGCAGGCGGGCGGCCTGGCTGTCGGTCTTCTCGGGGATCGTGTGGCGGATGCCCCGCCGTCGCAGGTACTCGCGGCAGGGTCCGTTGCTGTAAGCCTTGTCGGCCGCCAGGCTGTCGGGTTTCTTGCGCGGCCTGCCCGGTCCGGTCCGGGGGACGCGGATCTTTTCAAGGACCGGCTTGAACTGGGTGCAGTCCGCCCTCTGCCCGCCGGTGACCACCACCGACGCAGGTCAGCCCCGCCCCTGCGCCTGCGGCACCACCCACACCAAAGAGGCACCGGAACTCGGCACCCCGCTGAACCCGACCACCTACGACTACACGGGCGCCGTGCTCTGGAACGCCCACGCCGGGCAGCTCTGGGCACGCTTCACCACCTACCTGCGCCGCGCCCTGGCCGAACACCTGGGTATGACGCAGAAGGCACTGAACGCCGCTCTCCGCGTCTCCTTCGCCAAGGTCGCCGAGTACCAGAAGCGCGGCCTGGTCCACTTCCACGCCGTGATCCGCTTCGACGGACCCGACGGCCACACCACCACGCCCCCGCCCTGGGCCACCTTCGATGCCCTCACGGCCGCAGTGCGAATGGCCCGGGAACGTGCCCGGCTCACCGTCGAGTCCGACGCCATCGGCGAACGCGTCATCACCT
>NZ_BAAASM010000050.1:0-99735 GCF_039532885.1 Streptomyces nogalater
GGGTGATGCCGTTGATCTCCATCGGCCCGGAGATGATCTTCCCGACCGTCTGCCGCGGATTCAGCGAGGCGTAGGGGTCCTGGAAGATCATCTGGATCTCGGAGCGGATCGGCGCCAGCGCCTTGCGGCCCGCGTGCGTGATGTCCTGGCCGCGGTAGGTGATCGTGCCGCCGGTCGGCTCCAGCAGGCGGGTGATCAGCCGGCCGGTGGTCGACTTGCCGCAGCCGGACTCGCCGACCAGGCCCAGGCTCTCGCCCTCGGCGACCTGGAAGTCCAGTCCGTCGACGGCCTGCACGGCACCGACGGTCCGCTTGATGGGGAAGCCGCCCTTGATGGGGAAGTGCTTGGTCAGACCGCTGACGTCCAGGAGCGGTTGTGCGTTGCTCATGATGGTGAATCCCGTCTCGTGTACGTCAGTGCCGGGAGGCGGTGAAGTCGGCGAAGAGGTCCCCCCGCTGCTCGGCGGGGAGATGGCAGGCTGATCCCCTGCCGTCCACCACCTCCAGCGGCGGTCGTTGCGTGGAGCACAGCCCGCCCGGGACCTTCTCCGCGAAGGTGCATCGCGGGTGGAAGCGGCAGCCGGACGGCGGGTTGAGCAGGGAGGGCGGCGAGCCGGGGATCGGCGTCAGCGGTACGTCGACCGACCCTTCGAGGCTCGGCATGGAACCGAGCAGGCCGAGGGTGTAGGGGTGCTGAGGGCTGCTCAGCACCTCCTTCTTGGTGCCCCGTTCCACGCACCGGCCGCCGTACATCACGAGTACGTCGTCCGCGATGTCGGCGATGACACCGAGGTCGTGGGTGATGAAGATGATGGCCGTGCCGAACTCCTGCTGGAGCTCCTTGAGCAGGTCCAGGATCTGGGCCTGGACCGTCACGTCGAGGGCCGTGGTCGGCTCGTCGGCGATCAGGAGCTCGGGGTCGCACACCAGCGCCATGGCGATCATCGCGCGCTGGCGCATACCACCGGAGAACTGGTGCGGGTAGTCGTCCACGCGCACGTCCGGCTGGGGGATGCCGACCCGCTTCAGCATCTCGATCGCCCGCGCCCTGGCCTCCTTCTTGGAGGCGCCGGTGTGCTTGCGGTACGTCTCACCGATCTGCGTGCCGATCGTGTGGAACGGCGACAGCGAGGCCAGCGCGTCCTGGAAGATCATGGCCATCTTGTTGCCGCGCAGCCGCTCCAGCTCCTTCTCGGTGGCGGTGAGCAGCTCCTTGCCGTCCAGCAGGATCTGGCCGTCGATCGCGGTGCGGTGGCGGTCGTGGAGGCCCAGGATCGTCAGGTTGGTGACGGACTTGCCGGAGCCCGACTCGCCCACGATGCCGAGCGTCTGCCCCTTGGCGAGGTCGAAGCTGAGCCCGTCGACGGCCTTGACGATGCCGTCCTCGGTGGAGAAGTGGACCTGCAGGTCCTTGACGGAGAGGAACGGCTGCTGATCGGTGCTCGTCACGGGGACGCTCCTGAGGGGGTGATGCGAGAGAGATCGCCGGGTGGGGCGGGGTCGGAACGGGGCGGGGCGGGTCAGGCGAGCCGGATCCGCGGGTCGATCAAGGCATAGACGGCATCCACGACGATGTTGAAGAACACGATCGCACCGGCCGCCAGCAGAGTCACACCGAGCAGCATCGGCAGATCGCTCTGGTCGACGGACTTCACCGCGAGCCGGCCGATGCCCTGGAGGCTGAAGGTCGACTCGGTGATGATGGCGCCTCCGATCAGCGTGCCCAGATCGATGCCGAAGACCGTGACGATCGGGCCCATCGCACCACGCCAGGCGAACCGGAAGAACACGTTCGCCCGGGACAGGCCCTTGGCCCGCGCCGTGCGGACGTAGTCCTCGCTGAGTTGCTCGACCAGCTGGGAGCGGGTCATGCGGGTGTAGTTGGCGGTGAAGATGATCGCGAGCACCAGCCAGGGCAGCAGGAGTCCGGAGAACCAGGCGGCCGGGTTCTCGGTCAGCGGGGTGTACTGCGGCTGGTCCAGCCATCCGAGCTGCGCGACGAAGAAGAACATCGCGATGTACCCGACGAAGTAGACCTGGAGGGAGGAGCCGAGCAGCGAGGCGGAGCTGGCGAACTTGTCCAGGAACTTGCCCTGCTTCAGGGCCGCGAGCATGCCCGCGCCGATGCCGAGGATCAGGAAGACGACAGCCGCGCCGAAGGCGAGCGAGAGGGTGGTGGGCAGCCGGTCCATGATCGTGTCGAAGACGGGCTCGCGGTTGGCGAAGGAGTACCCGAGGCAGGGTGCGTCGCAGTAGTCGAAGCCGGGGTAGTCGCGGCCGGCGAAGATGCCCACGAGCCAATGCCAGTACTGCACCGGGATCGGCTTGTCGATGCCCAGGTTCTTCCTGATCTGCTCAAGGTTCTCAGGCGTGCAGTTCTTGCCGCAGGACATCATGGCGGGGTCACGCGGCACGGCGTAGAAGAGCCAGAAGGTGATGGCGCTGATGATCAGCAGAATGACCAGCGCGCCGATGACTCGGCGGACAAGGAAGCGGAGCATGAGGCGTGACTTTCCGGACGGGGCGCCGTCGCCGGGAGGGAAGTAGAGGGGGTGGGCCGCTGGGGGCGGCCATGCGGGATGGCCGCCCCCAGCAGATCGCGCGGGCTTACTTCTTGGCGTAGAGCTTGCAGAGCGCGACGCAGGTGTTGGCGCCGTCCCACATGACGTTGCCGACCTTGGAGCCGTACAGGTAGTTACGGATCTTGTGGTAGTCCGGGACGGCCGCGGCCAGTTCCATGATCATCTTGTCGATGTTGCCCCAGGCCTTGTTGGCCTCTTCGACGTCCGGGATCTTGGAAGCCGCCTCGATCGCCTTGTTGACGCTCGGGTCGTTCAGCTGCGCGTAGTTGTTGCGGCCGTCGCCGATGTTCTTGCCGCTCCAGCACGGGTAGAAGACCGAGTAGCCGTTCGGCCAGTCGGGGCTCCAGCCGGCGCCGAACAGGTCGAAGTCGTTGTCGATCTTGCCGATCTGGGTGTAGAAGGTCGACTTGTCGACCTGCTTGTTGACGACCTCGAAGCCGGCCGCCTCCAGGGCGTTCTTGACGGCGACGGCGACCTTCACCTGGGTGTCGGACTGCTGGTAGGCGATGACCAGCTTCTGGCCGAGCTTGCCGGCCTCCTTCAGCAGGGCCTTGGCCTTCTCGGGGTTGCCGCCCGGCGTCTTCTGCGCGTCGTACAGGTCGAACTTGCTGTAGCCGGGGGTCACCGGGGCGAGGATGGTGCTGGCGACCTCGGTGGTCGCCTTGCCGCCGTTGATGGTCTGGATCTGCTGGTGCGGCCAGGCCCAGTTGATGGCCTGACGGACCTTCACGTCCTTGATGCGGGTGGTGTTGATCGGCCAGTAGTAGGTGACCGTGTCGACCGCGGTGAGGACGCGCTGCTTCAGCTCCGGCTTGGTGAGGACCTGGGCGATGCGCTCGGGGGCGATCTCGTTGAAGATCGGCACCGCGTACTGGTCGTTGCCCTGGTCCGCGATCCAGCGGTCGGTCGACGCGACCAGCTCGTAGCCCATCTGGAAGACGTACCGGTCCGGGTAGGCGTTGCGGATCGAGTCGGTCTTCGGGTCCCAGTGCTCGTTGCGCACGAAGGTGATCGACTTGCCGATCTTGCGGTCGCCGATCTTGTACGGGCCGCAGGAGAACGGACGCTTGTCGTACTTCTCCTTGGTGTCGTGCTTCTTCGGCACCAGGGAGTAACCACGCATCGCGAGCGTGTAGTTGAAGTCGGCGCGGGCCTCGGACAGACGGAAGGTGATGGTCTTGCCGTCGACCTCGATGGAGGAGAGGCTCTTGCCCTCGTACGGGCCCTTGTACTTGTCGCCGCCCTCAAGCCACGTCTGCACGTAGCGGGGGCCCTCGGTGATGAACGGGGCGAAGAGGCGCTCGAAGGTGTGGCGGACGTCCTCCATGGTGACGTCGGAGCCGTCCTCCCACTTCAGGCCGTCCTTGAGCGTGAAGGACCAGGTCTTGCCGCCGTCCTTCATGGTGCCGGCGTCGGTCGCGGCGTCGCCGACCAGGACGGCGCCGCCCTTGTCGTCCAGCTTGTAGCCGGTCAGGGCGCGCATGATCGGCACGGTGATGGCGGCCTCGGTCGAGTTGTAGATCTGACCGGGGTCCATGTGGTCCATGTCGAACTGCTGGAGCGAGTAGATCGTCCCGCCCGTGACCGCACCCTTGACCTCGGGAGCCGGACCGGTCGAGTCGGCCTTGGAGCCGACCGGGATGGACGTCGTCTTCGAGCCGCTGACCTTGGGGGCGTCGTTCTGCCCGGAGCCGCCCTCGTTGCCGCTGCTGCAGGCGCTCAGCACCGAGGTCGTCGCCGCGGCGACGCCGGTGGCGATGAGGAAGTTTCTACGGGAGAAGGACATGACTTCCTGCCTTGGAAAGTGGGAGAGATGAGAGGTATTCCGGCACCCTGGCGCCGTTGCCGTGCTTGTGAACTACCGGAGTCAGCGCTTGGACTTGGGGTCGAGTGCGTCACGCACCGAGTCACCGAGGAGGTTGAACGCGAGCACGAAGAGCACCATGGACAGGCCCGGGAAGAGCATGAAGGTGATGTCCTCGGTGTAGAACATGGCGCCGCGCTGGATCATGACGCCCCAGTCCGGGGTCGGGTCGATCATGCCGACACCGAGGAAGGCGAGACCCGCCTCAGCGGTGACGAACGCCGGGAGCATCAGCGTGCCCTGGATGATGATCGGCGTCCACAGGTTCGGCAGCAGTTCCTTGAAGACGATACGCCGCGGCGAGGCACCGGTGACCTTGGCGGCCTCGACGAACTCCCGTTCGCGCAGGCCGAGTACCTGGCCGCGCAGCAGTCGGGCGATGGAGGCCCAGCCGAAGGTCGCGAGGACGATGATCAGGCCGGTGGCCCGCAGCCAGGTCGGGATGTCCTCGTCAGGGGCGATGAAGAGCCCGTACACCACCGGCATGAACGCGATGAAGAACAGGGTGGACGGGAACGACAGGAGGATGTCGATGATCCGGCCGACGAGGTAGTCCGTCCTGCCGCCGAGGTAACCGGCGGTGACGCCGATGACCACGCCGAGGAACACGGTGAGCAGGGTGGCGGCGAGGGCGATGCCCAGGGAGGTGCGGATCGCGTAGAGCAGGAAGGTGAAGACGTCACGTCCGAGCTGCGGCTCGACGCCGAACCAGAACTCGGAGCTCATGCCGCCGTTGGGGCCGGAGGGGTACGAGAAGGCGTTGAGCAGACTCGGGTCCTGGCTCGCGTAGGTGGTGTACGGGTCCTTGCCGTACACCTTCGCGATCAGCGGTGCGGCTATCGCGACCACGAAGAAGAAGATCACGACGTACGCGGAGATGACGCCCGTCTTGTCGCGCTTGAAGCGCTTCCAGGCGAGTCGGCCCGGGGAGCGGCCTTCGCTGCCCTTCGGACCGTCCGCAGTGGTCGACTTCGCCACGGTCTCGTCGGTCACCTCAAGCGGGGCAGCCGCGGATGGAGTTGGAGGGGTCATGGTGCTCCTGGCCCAAGGGAGGGTCTGATGACTCCGCAGGGCGCTCCCCTACGGGCTACGCCGGACTTTTTCAACGCAATTCATTCAAGGTCAATAAATTCTCGGCGCCCTTGGTTTTCTCTTTACCTTCTTTACTCTTCCTTGACCGTTCCGTAGCTACGCGGGTAGCGCGCTGTAATCAATCCGTGCTTCACATCGGACTAACTGCGCGAAACGGGCAAGGAGTTCGATATGCGGACGGTGGAGTGTCGACATGCGTACATCACCCCGTCCCAATCCAACGTTTCGGCATCGTTACGCGTCGATCTCTTGCGCTCGATGGTCAAGATCATCGGTGGTCCGGTCCGGTGTGCCTGCAATCGGATGACGCATCCCCCTAAAGGCCGTGTTTTCGGGCAGTGTGCCGGTGCCGTGCGCGGTATGTGTCCCTCGACCCGTACGCGATCCAGGCTCACGAGGAGGCACGCCATGCGGCGCAGCACGCACGCCCGATGGGCCGCCGGCGCGGTGGTGGTCCTGGCGCTCGCCGCCCCGGGCTGCGCCGGTCCGGGCGCCGGCAACGGCGGCGCGGTGCTCAGCTCCTCCTGGGGCGACCCGCAGAACCCGCTGGAGCCGGCCAACACCAACGAGGTCCAGGGCGGCAAGGTCCTCGACATGATCTTCCGGGGCCTGAAGCGGTACGACCCGAAAACGGGCAAGGCCCGTAACTGGCTGGCCCGGTCCATCGAGACCCGGGACTCGCGCACCTTCACCGTCCGGCTGAAGAACGGCTGGAAATTCTCCAACGGCGAGAAGGTGACCGCCCGCTCCTTCGTGGACGCCTGGAACTACGGGGCGAGCCTCAGCAACAACCAGAAGAACGCCTACTTCTTCGGCTATATCGAGGGTTACGACAAGGTCCACCCCGGCAACGGCCGGCAGCGCGCCGACACGCTGAGCGGGCTGAAGGTGGTGGACGACCACACCTTCACCGTCCGGCTCGGCCAGAAGTTCTCCGGCTTCCCCGACACCCTCGGCTACGCCGCCTTCGCCCCGCTGCCCCGCGCCTTCTTCACCGACCACGCGGCCTGGGTGCGCAAGCCGGTCGGCAACGGCCCGTACACCATCGAGTCCTATACCAAGGGCGCGCAGATGTACCTGAAGAAGTGGGACGGCTACCCCGGCCCGGACAAGGCGCACAACGACGGTGTGACCCTGCTCGTCTACACCGACGGCAACACCGCCTACACCGACCTCCTGGCCGGCAACCTCGACCTCGCCGACGACATCCCCGCCGCCCAGCTGAAGAACGTCGGGAGCGACCTGGGCGAGCGCTACCTCAACACCCCCGCGGGCATCATCCAGACCCTCGCCTTCCCCTACTACGACAAGGACTGGAACCGACCCGGCGCGGAGAAGGTCCGCACCGGGCTGTCCATGGCGATCAACCGCCGGCAGATCACCGACACGCTCTTCCGCGGGACCCGCACCCCGGCCACCGACTGGACCTCCCCGGTGCTCGGCGCGGCCGGCGGCTACAAGAAGGGCCTGTGCGGCAGGGCCTGCGACTACGACCCGGGCCGGGCGCGGAAGCTGATCGAGGAAGGCGGCGGCATCCCCGGCGGCCGGCTCACCCTCACCTACAACGCGGACTCCGGCTCGCACCGGCAGTGGGTCGACGCGGTGTGCAACTCCATCAACAACGCGCTCGGCGACGACCGGGCCTGCGTCGGCAACCCGGTGGGCACCTTCGCCGACTTCCGCGACCAGCTGGGCCGGCACCGGATGACCGGCCCGTTCCGGGCGGGCTGGCAGATGGACTACCCGCTCATCCAGAACTTCCTCCAGCCCCTCTACTACACCGGCGCCTCCTCCAACGACGGCGCCTGGTCCAACAAGGACTTCGACCGGCTGGTGGACCGGGCCAACGCCGAGACCGACCCCGCCCGGGCGGTCGCCCTCTTCCAGCGGGCCGAGGAGGTCGTCCGGGACCACATGGCCGCCATCCCGCTGTGGTACCAGAACGGCAACGCCGGCTACTCCGAGCGGCTGTCCCACGTGGCGCTCAACCCCTTCAGCGTCCCGGTCTACGACGAGATCAGGGTCGGCTGAGCCCATGGGACGCCATGTACTGCGCCGGCTGCTCCAGATGATCCCGGTGTTCGTCGGGGCCACGCTGCTGATCTTCCTGATGGTCAACGTGATGGGCGACCCCGTCGCCGGCCTGTGCGGGGAGCGGGCCTGCGACCCGGCGACCGCCGCCCGGCTGCGCCATGAGTTCGGCCTCGACCAGCCGGTGTGGCGGCAGTACCTCACCTACATGGGGAAGGTCTTCACCGGCGACTTCGGTACGGCCTTCAACGGACAGCCGGTCACCGAGCTGATGGCGACGGCGTTCCCGGTCACCGTCCGGCTCACCGTGGTGGCCGTCCTCTTCGAGGTCGTCGTCGGCGTCACGCTGGGCGTGGTGACCGGGCTGAGGCGCGGCCGGCCCGTGGACACCGGGGTGCTGCTGGCCACCCTGGTCGTCATCTCCGTGCCGACCTTCGTCACCGGCCTGCTGCTGCAACTGCTGCTCGGCATCAAGTGGCAGTGGATCAGGCCCTCGGTGCGCGGCGGCGGCTTCGCGGAGCTGATCGTCCCCGGGCTGGTCCTCGCCTCCGTCTCGCTCGCCTACGTCACCCGGCTGACCCGCACCTCGCTCGCGGAGAACCGGCGCGCCGACTACGTCCGCACCGCCGTCGCCAAGGGCCTGCCCCGCCGCCGGGTCGTCACCCGGCACCTGCTGCGCAACTCGCTCATCCCCGTGGTCACCTTCATCGGCACCGACATCGGCGCGCTGATGGGCGGCGCCATCGTCACCGAGCGGATCTTCAACATCCACGGCGTCGGCTACCAGCTCTACCAGGGCATCCTGCGCCAGAACAGCCAGACCGTCGTCGGCTTCGTGACCGTGCTGGTCCTCGTCTTCCTGCTGGCCAACCTGCTCGTCGACCTGCTGTACGCCGTACTCGATCCGAGGATCCGCCATGCCTGAACAGCCCTACGAACCCCAGGGCGCGATCGCCGGCACCGGCATGGGCGGCGCGATGGACCTCGGCGCGAGCGAGGCCGTCACGCTGGAGGGGACGCCGGGCGGACCACCGGGGCCGACAGGGACCGGCCGGCCCCGCTCGCTGTGGTCCGACGCCTGGCGGGACCTGCGCCGCAACCCCGTCTTCCTGCTGTCGGCCCTGGTCATCTGCTTCCTGGTGCTGATCTCCCTGTGGCCCTCGCTGATCGCCTCCGGCTCACCCCTGAGCTGCGACCTCGCCAGATCCCAGGACGGCCCGGGCCCGGGCGCCCCGTTCGGCTACGACGGCCAGGGCTGCAACGTCTACACCCGCACCGTCCACGGCGCCCGCGCGTCCGTCACGGTCGGCCTGTGCGCCACGCTAGGGGTGGCGCTGCTCGGTTCGGTGCTCGGCGGACTCGCGGGCTACTTCGGCGGGATCTGGGACGCGCTGCTGTCCCGGCTCACCGACATCTTCTTCGCCATCCCGGTCGTCCTCGGCGGCCTGGTCCTGCTCTCCATGGTCACCTCCACCACGGTCTGGCCGGTCGTCGGGTTCATGGTGCTGCTGGGCTGGCCGCAGGTCTCCCGGATCGCGCGCGGCTCGGTCATCACCGTCAAGCACAACGACTACGTCCAGGCCGCCCGCGCCCTCGGCGCCTCCGACACCCGCATCCTGCTCCGGCACATCGCCCCCAACGCGGTGGCCCCCGTCATCGTCGTCGCCACCATCGCGCTCGGCACCTACATCGCCCTGGAGGCGACCCTGTCCTACCTCGGCGTCGGCCTCAGACCGCCCAGCGTCTCCTGGGGCATCGACATCTCCGCCGCCTCCCCCTTCATCCGCAACGCCCCGCACGCCCTGCTGTGGCCCTCGGGCGCCCTGGCCGTGACAGTGCTGGCCTTCATCATGCTCGGCGACGCGGTCCGCGACGCCCTCGACCCGAAGCTGAGGTGATGGTGCCGTGCTGCTCGAAGTGCGGGATCTGCACGTGGAGTTCCGTACCCGGGACGGCGTCGCCCGGGCCGTCAACGGGGTCGGCTACGCGGTGGACGCGGGCGAGACCCTGGCCGTGCTCGGCGAGTCCGGTTCCGGCAAGTCCGTCACCGCGCAGGCCGTGATGGGCATCCTCGACACCCCGCCCGGCCGGATCACCGGCGGGCGCATCCTGTTCCAGGGCCGGGACCTGCTCACCCTCAAGGAGAGGCAGCGGCGCGGGATCCGGGGCGCCGCGATGGCGATGATCTTCCAGGACGCGCTGTCGGCCCTCAACCCGGTGCTCACCGTGGGGGACCAGCTCGGGGAGATGTTCGTCGTGCACCGGGGGATGTCCCGCAAGGACGCCCGGGCCCGGGCGGTGGAGCTGATGGAGCGGGTGCGCATCCCGGCGGCGGCCCAGCGGGTGCGGGACTACCCGCACCAGTTCTCCGGCGGCATGCGCCAGCGCATCATGATCGCCATGGCGCTGGCGCTGCGGCCGGCCCTCGTCATCGCCGACGAACCCACCACCGCCCTGGACGTCACGGTCCAGGCCCAGGTGATGGACCTGCTCGCGGAGCTGCGGCGCGAGTACCGCATGGGGCTGATCCTGATCACCCACGACCTGGGCGTGGTCGCGGACGTCGCCGACCGGATCGCGGTGATGTACGCCGGGCGGATCGTGGAGACCGCGCCCGTGCACGACCTCTACCGGGCCCCGGCCCACCCCTACACCCGCGGACTGCTGGACTCCGTGCCCCGCCTGGACCGCAAGGGCCGGGAGCTGTACGCCATCAAGGGCCTGCCGCCGAACCTCATGCGGGTCCCGCCCGGCTGCTCCTTCCACCCGCGCTGCCCGATGGCCCAGGACGTGTGCCGCACCGACGAGCCCCCGCTGTACGAGGTGCCCGGCGGCCGGGGCAGCGCCTGCCACTTCTGGAGGGAGTGCCTGCGTGGCTGAGCCGATCCTGGAGGTGGCCGGGCTGGTCAAGCACTACCCCCTCACCCGCGGTGTGCTGCTGCGCAGGCAGACCGGCGCGGTGAAGGCGGTCGACGGCGTCGACTTCACGCTCGGCCGGGGCGAGACCCTGGGCCTGGTCGGCGAGTCGGGCTGTGGCAAGTCGACGGTGGCCCGGCTGCTGTGCCATCTGGAGCGCCCGACGGCCGGCACCATCCGGTTCAGAGGGGAGGACGTCACCGGGCTGTCCGGCCGGGCGCTCAAAGCCGTGCGCCGCGCCGTCCAGATGGTCTTCCAGGACCCCTACACCTCGCTCAACCCCCGGATGACGGTCGGGGACATCGTCGGGGAGCCGTTCGAGATCCACCCCGAGGCGGCCCCGAAGGGCGACCGGCGCCGGAGGGTGCGGGAGCTGCTGGACGTGGTCGGCCTGGACCCGGAGTACGCGAGCCGCTATCCCCACCAGTTCTCCGGTGGCCAGCGCCAGCGCATCGGCATCGCCCGGGCGCTGGCGCTGCGCCCCGAGGTCGTCGTCGCCGACGAGCCGGTGTCCGCCCTGGACGTCTCGGTGCAGGCCCAGGTGGTCAACCTGCTGGCCCGGCTCCAGGCGGAGTTCGGCCTCTCGTACGTCTTCATCGCGCACGACCTGTCGGTGGTGCGGCACATCTCGGACCGGGTCGGGGTGATGTACCTGGGCCGGATCGTGGAGAGCGGCCCCGGCGACGCGATCTACGACCATCCGACCCACCCCTACACCCAGGCCCTGCTCTCCGCGGTGCCCGTGCCCGACCCGGCGGCCCGTGACCGGCGCGAGCGGATCATCCTCACCGGGGACGTGCCCTCGCCGACGGCCGTGCCGTCCGGATGCCGGTTCCGCACCCGCTGCTGGAAGGCGCGCGAGCGGTGCGCGCGGGAGGTTCCGGCGCTGGCGGTGCCGGCCGTCTTCCGGGACGCCGCGGGCCCCGAGGCCCACCCGTCGGCCTGTCACTTCGCCGAGGAGAGGCCGGTCGTCCCCGCAGGGGAGCTGCGGGACAACGGGAACGGGCCGGGGTGACATGGTCGCCCCGGCCCGTTTACGGCACCCGCACGGCCGTACGCGGTTCAGGCTGCCGTGTCCGTATATCGGTACCGCTTCCGTCGAGTTGCCTGTGTGTTAACGGACTTCACGGGCGTTTCGCCGGGGGCAGGGAGCGCCTGAGGAAGTCCAGCTGGAGGCGGAGCAGGTTCTCCGCGACCGTCTCCTGCGGGGTCATGTGGGTGACCCCGGACAGCGGCAGCACCTCGTGCGGCCGGCCGGCGGCCAGCAGGGCGGAGGACAGCCGCAGCGAGTGGGCGACCACCACGTTGTCGTCCGCGAGCCCGTGGATCACCAGCATCGGGCGGTGCGGCTCGGCCGGGTCGACCAGGCCCGCGTCGTCGATCACCGAGTTGCGGCGGTAGACCTCCGGCCGCTCGCCCGGGTCGCCGAGGTAGCGCTCCTGGTAGTGGGTGTCGTAGAGCCTCAGGTCGGTGACGGGGGCGCCGACCACCGCCGCGTGGAAGACGTCCGGGCGGCGCAGCACCGCCAGCGCCGCCAGGTAGCCGCCGAAGGACCAGCCCCGGATCGCCACCCGGTCCAGGTCCAGCGGGTACCGCTCGGCGAGCGCGTGCAGCGCGTCGACCTGGTCCTGGAGCACCACGGCCGCCACGTCGTCCCGGATCGCCTTCTCCCAGGCGGGGGAGCGGCCCGGGGTGCCCCGGCCGTCGGCGACGATCACCGCGAAACCCTGGTCGGCGAACCACTGGGAGGTGAGGTGGGCGTTGTGCGCGGCCACCACCCGCTGGCCGTGCGGGCCGCCGTAGGGGTCCAGGAGGACCGGCAGGGGAGTGTCACCGGGGTAGTCCCGAGGCATAAGCACGGCGCATGGGATTCGGCGTGCGCCCCCTTCGGTGAGCGTCACCCGCGGACGCGCGCCCGGATCCTCGGCGTACGACCGGATCGCGGCCGCCGGCTCCCCGTCGCACAGCACCGGGGCCCGGCTGCCCGGCCGGTCCAGGGACGCGGACACCAGGACGGTGACACCCCCGGCGCGCACCGCCGTGTGCACGCCGGGCTCCTCCGACACACGTTCCACACCCAACTCGTTCACTCTGTACACATGAACTTCGCCAATTTCCGGCGCCGGGGCCTCCGGACCGGAAGAGGCGGAAACCAGTACGTCCCGCGAACCGACGTCCAGAACCGCACGAATGTGCAACTGTGCGCTGGTCAGCGGACGTTCGCCGACCGTCAGCACGCGGGCGCCGCCCTCGTCCGCGATGCGGACAAGCCGCCCCGAGGGGCTCCAGCAGGGCACACCGGCGAAAAGTTCCAGCCAATCTGGGTCTTCGTCGGCGTGCACCATCCGGGTGGCCCCGGAATCCGGGTCCACGGCCAGGAACACCTGGCTGCGCTGGTTCCGCGCCTGCACCAGCAGCAGCGGCGCACCCGCCTCTGACCAGTGCACACGTGCCAGATAGGGGTAGCGCGCCCGGTCCCAGACCACCTCCGTGCGGCTGCCGTCCAGCCCGTGGACGAACAGTCGTACGTCCGCGTTCGGGGTGCCCGCCGCCGGATACCGGATGTTGTGTGGCTCACGTTCCGGTCGGGCCGGATCCGCGATCCACCACCGCCGCACCGGCGTGTCGTCCACGCGCGCCACGAGCAGCCGGTCCGAGGACGGAGCCCACCAGAAGCCCCGCGAACGGCTCATCTCCTCGGCCGCGACGAACTCCGCGAGCCCGTAGGAGACCTCCGCCGACTCCGGTTCGGCCAGTGCCCGGTCGCCGTCCCCCTCGGCGCCCACCACCCGCAGCGCGCCCCGGGAGACGTAGGCGATATGCCGCCCGTCCGGCGCCGGACGGGGGTCGATCACCGGACCCGGCACGGGGAGTTCACGGGTCGTCCCGGCGCGCAGCTCCGCTGTGAAAAGCCGCCCTGACAAGGCGAAGGACGCCAACTCCACGGAAGTGTCGGTGGCATAACCGACGATGCCGGCGCCGCCCTCCCGGCCGCGCTCGCGGCGGGCCCGCTCCTCGGCCGACAGCTCTTCCGCGGCGCCCCGGAGCAGCGCCCCGGGGTCGGCCGCCAGGCGCTCGGTGCCGTCCGGAAGGTCCATGACCCACAGGGCGTTGGCCCGGTCGGTGCCCGAGCCGGAACGCAGGAACGCGACGCGCGTGCCGTCGGGTGCCACGGTGAACGAACGCGGCGCGCCGAGCGTGAACCGCTGGGTCCGGGCGTGCCGGCGGGGGAAGGAGTCAGCCTCGGTCGTCATACCCCGACCATATTGGCCATGCGCCCCCTTGTGCGGCTGTGCGCCGAGCGATGCGCGCACACGGATAGTTATGATCACTACCGCTGAGTGGGTATGAACCTGCCGGCGACTGCATGGATTTGCTCAACTGATCTAGAACCCGCGTCCCTGGGATCTTTGGAGGTGAGCCGCCGTGGCACTCTCGATTTCGGCGGTGGTGCTGCTGGCGATCATCGTCTTCCTGCTGATCAAGAAGTCAGGGCTGAAGGGCGGCCATGCGGTCGTCTGCATCCTGCTCGGCTTCTATCTCGCCTCCTCGACCATCGCGCCGACGATCAGAGAGCTGACGACGAACGTCGCCGGCATGATCGGCAGCATCAAGTTCTGACGGCCGGCGTCGCCGGGGGCGGTGCGCGGGACCTCGTAGGGTGGTGCCATGACGGAACTGCCCGCGCGGCGTCTGCTGCTGGTGCACGCGCACCCGGACGACGAGTCGATCAACAACGGCGCGACCATGGCCCGGTACGCGGCCGAGGGCGCGCAGGTGACCCTGGTCACCTGCACCCTGGGCGAGCGTGGCGAGGTCATCCCGCCGGAGCTGCGGCATCTGACGGGTCCCGCGCTGGGCGCACACCGGCGCGGTGAGCTGGGCGCGGCCCTCGCCGCGCTCGGCGTCACCGACGGCCGGCTGCTCGGCGGCGCCGGGCGCTACGGCGACTCCGGGATGACCGGCACCGCCGACAACGACGACCCCGGCTGCTTCTGGCAGGCCGACGTGGACGAGGCCGCCGGCCGCCTCGCCGAGGTGATCGCGGAGGTCCGCCCGCAGGTCCTCGTGACCTACGACGACAACGGCGGCTACGGCCACCCGGACCACATCCAGGCCCACCGCGTCGCCATGCGCGCCGTCGACCTCGCGGCCGAACGCGGCCACCGGATCGCCAAGGTGTACTGGAACCGCGTCCCGCGCTCCGTCGTCGAGGCCGCCTTCGCCCGGCTGCGGGACGAACTGGACACCCTGCCGTTCGACAAGAGCGCGGCCGTGGACGACGTACCCGGCGTGGTCGACGACGCGCGGATCACCACCGCGGTCGACGGCACCGCGTACGCCGCAGCCAAGGCCGCCGCGATGCGCGCCCACGCCACCCAGATCGAGGTGACCGGGCCGTACTTCGCGCTCTCCAACGCCCTCGCCCAGCCGCTTTTCACCACCGAGTACTACGAGCTGGTGCGTGGCACCGGCGAGCCCGGGGAGACCGACCTGTTCGCGGGTGTCGAGGAGGCGTCGTGAGCGGCGGCGGACCGGGCTCGCCGCTCGCCCAGCCGCTGCGCCCGCCCTCCCCGGGCCGGGCCGCCGCCCTCGTCGGCCTGTTCCTGCTCGGCGCGGTCGTGGCCCTGGCCGGCGCCCTGGTGCAGGCCGCCTGGTTCCCCGGCGGGCTGCTGCTCGCCCTCGCCGGCTCCGCCGGGCTCTTCCTCGGCGGCTCCTACGCCACCCGCAGCCGCGGCGGGGCGGTCGCGCCGGCCGCGGGCTGGCTCGTCGCCGTCATCCTGCTCACCACCACCCGCCCGGAAGGCGACTTCCTGTTCGGCGCGGGCGGCGGCTCCTATCTCTTCCTGCTCGGCGGCATGGTCCTGGCTGTGATCTGCGCCACCGTTGGCGCCGGACGGCAACCCGGCGGCGGCCCCGCCCGACTTGGCAAGTGACGTACCACTTCGCCGTGCGGCGCACGTGCGAGTCCCGTGTGGGTTTCCCCAGCGGTCATGGGATGCGAGCCAGACGTGGCCAGTATGGTGGTGCGCGCCGCCGAGCCGCCCGAGCAGTCAGGTCGTAAGGGCGGCGGAGCCAACCGGGAGAACCTGCCTTGAGTCGTGAAACTGACACTCCGTCCTCCGGGCCCAACGGGCGCGGCGGAGCCGCATACCCGTCCGGCACACCGCCGTACGGGACCCCCCTGGCTTCCGACGACGGTATGGGCGCGGGCCGTTCGGGCACGCGGCCGGACGAGAAGAAGACCGAGACCACGCTGACGACCCGGATCCGGATCAACATCCCCGGATCCCGGCCCATCCCGCCGGTCGTGGTGCGCAAGCCCGTCGCGGACGGCGAGGGCGGCGGCGACGAGACGCCCGCCGCCGAGGAGCGGCCCGCGGCGGACCGCGCGCCCGCCGCCGACGGCACCGCCGAGGCCCCGGCCGAGCCGGCCGGTCAGACGGAGGAGAAGACCAGCGACTGGTTCGCCCCCCGCAAGTCCGGTGCCCCGAAGGGCGGTCCGGGTGGCGGCGGCACCAACGGCGCCGGGATCGCGGGCGGTTCCGCCGGCCCGGCTCCCGCCTCCGGCCCGGCGGGCCCCCGTAAGGGTGGTCCGGGCGCGTCCGCCGCGGCCGGTGCCACCGGCGCGCGCCCCGGCAGCCGTCCCGGCGGTGTGGTCGGCGCCATGAGCGCGCCGGGCGGCTCCCGCTCCGGGGGCCGCAAGGGCGCCGCCGCGGGCGGCAAGGGCCTGCCCGGCGCCACCGGTGGCCCCGTCGCCCCGGGCCACGGCGGCGGCACCGGCTCCTTCGACGTGACCGAGGCGCTGACCGCGGGCCGGCCGGGCGGCGGCTCCCGTCCCGGTGCGCCCGGTTCCGGCGAGCCCCGCCGCGACGACCTGCCGTACTTCTCGGAGGACCGCCCGGCCCACGGCGGCCGGGACGGCTACGGCACGGGTGCCGACGGCTACGGCGGCTCGGCGGGCGGTGCCCCCGGGCAGGGCGGCGCCGGCGACTTCACCGGACACGGCGGCCCCGGCGGCCTGAACGGTCGCGGTGCCCCCGGGCAGGGCGGCGCCAGCGGCTTCAACGGGCCCGGCGGCCCCGGCGGCCCCGGCGGAGCGCAGGGCCCGGTCGGCCCCACCAGCGGACCGGTCACCGGCGACGGCACCCTCGTCCCGCCGCCCGCCCCGGGCACGGGCGGCCCCTTCGACGGCCCCTCGGGCACGGGCGGCCCGTTCGACGGTCCCTCGGGCACGGGCGCCGGCTACCCCGGCCAGGGCTCCCCGCAGGGCTCCCCGCGCTCCGGCCAGGGCGGCCCGCGCAGCGCCCTGACCGACCTCGCCGACCTCGACGGGCCCGGCGCCGGCCCCGCCGGACCGGGCACCCGCCCGGCCGGCCGCGGCCCCGGCAGCGGGCTCAGCGACGACACCGCGATCCTCACCCCGCAGAAGCCGGCCCCCGAGCCGGGCACGCCCGGTTACCGTTCGCCGGCCGCCGGCAACGTCTCCGGGCAGACCGTCACCAGCGGCATCCCGGTCGTCCCCGGCGCGGGCGGCGGCACCCCGTCCGGCACGCCCGGCAGCGGCCCGGCGGCATCCGCCGCGCCCGCTCCCAAGCCGGCCCCGGCCCCCGCCGCCAAGGCGGCCAAGCCGAAGAAGAAGGGCCGCAGCAAGCTGATGCTGCTCGGCGCCGCCGTGGTCGTCGTCGCGGGCGGTGCCTACGGCGCCGGGCTGCTGATGAATCACAGCGACGTGCCCAAGGGCACCACCGTGCTCGGCGTCGACATCGGCGGCGGCACCCGCGACGACGCAGTCAAGAAGCTGGACGACGCCTTCGGCAAGCGGGTCGACAAGCCGATGAAGCTCGCCGTCGGCGGCAAGACCGTCACCCTCACCCCGGAGAACGCCGGCCTCCAGTTCGACTACCAGGCCACCGTCAGCGAGGCCGCGACGAGCGACTACAACCCGGTCCACGTCGTCGGCTCCCTCTTCGGACAGAAGCGCGTGGTCGCCCCGGTCATGCCGGTGGACGAGGAGAAGCTGCACGCCGCGCTCCAGCAGGCCGGTGGAGGCTCGGGCGCGGGCGCCGGCGTGGCCACCGACGGCACCATCGAGTTCAAGTCCGGCAAGGCCGTGCCCGTCTACGGCAAGGCGGGCAAGGCCGTCGACGCCGAGCACTCCGCCCAGGCGGTCGAACAGGCCTACCGGACGCTGGTGGAGACGGGCAACGCCACCCCGGTCGCCGTGCCGACCACCACCCGGCAGCCCACGGTCTCCAACGCCGAGGTCGACCGGATGATGAAGGAGTTCGCCGAGCCCGCGATGTCGGGCCGGGTGACGGTCCAGGTGGACCCGGCCCACTCGGTGCCCTTCAGCCCGCAGAACTCGCTGTGGAAGTTCCTCCGGGTGACGGCCGTGGACGGCAAGCTGGTCGACAAGCCCGACCTGGCCGCCCTCAAGGAGCTGTACGGCCAGGCCTTCGACGGGGTGCTCATCACCCGGGGCAACGGCAAGAAGACGGCCGTCACCCCCGAGGACGTCTACGCCGCGCTGCGTCCCGCGCTGATGAGCAGGACCAACCGGGTCGGGATCATCGACACGAACCCGAGCTAGGCACCGCACCGGGAGCGGGGGCGTCCCCACCGGCGGGTCCACCGACGGGTCCACCGACGGGGGTGCCCCCTCGCCGTACCCGTCACCCGATCCGCGTGACATCTGTCATCCGGCGGTCGGGACCCACGGCACTGCCCCCGCCCCACCCCCTGCCGCCAGCATGGACGCCATGACGACGACAGCGGTACCGGCCACCACCACCCCGGTGGTCGGGTTCGACCAGGTGACCAAGACGTACGGGAGCGTGCGGGCCGTGGACGGCCTGTCGCTGCGGCTGTACCCGGGCGAGACCGTCGCCCTCCTCGGCCCGAACGGGGCCGGCAAGTCCACCACCCTCGACCTGCTCCTCGGGCTGACGCGGCCCGACAGCGGCTCGGTCGGCCTGTTCGGCACCGGCCCGCGCGAGGCCATCGTGGCCGGCCGGGTCGGGGCCATGCTGCAGAGCGGCGGGCTGACGGACGGGGTCACCGTCGCCGAACTGGTGAAGCTGGCGTGCTCGCTGCACCCGCGGCCGTACCCGGTCGCCGAGGTGCTGGCGCGCGCGGGCATCGACCGGATCGCCGACCGCAAGGCCGACAAGCTGTCCGGCGGCCAGGCCCAGCGGGTCCGGTTCGCCCTCGCCACCGCCGGCGACAGCGACCTGATCGTCCTGGACGAGCCGACCACCGGCATGGACGTCTCCGCCCGCCAGGCCTTCTGGGCCACCATGCGGGCCCAGGCCGACCAGGGCCGTACGGTGCTGTTCGCCACCCACTACCTCGAAGAGGCCGACGCCATCGCCGACCGGGTCCTGGTGCTGCACCGGGGCCGCCTGCTCGCCGACGGCACCGCCGCCGAGATCAAGGCCAGGGCGGGCGCCCGCCGTATCTCCTTCGACCTGGCCGGAGACATCGACGACAGCGCCCTCGGCGCCCTGCCGGCCGTCACCCGGATCGACGTCTCGGGCCGGACCGTCCGCATCCGGTCCGCCGACGCCGACGCCACCGTCCACGCCCTGTACGGCCTCGGCCTCTACCCCCGCAACCTGGAAGTCGCCGGCCTCGGCCTGGAGCAGGCCTTCGTCGCCCTCACCACCGCCGAGGAGGCGAAGCAGCAGTGAACAGCCTGATCAAGCTGGAACTCGTCCGCGCCCTGCGCAACCGCAAGTTCCTGTTCTTCACCGTGATCTACCCCGCGGCGCTCTTCCTGCTGATCGCGGGCAACGCCGACAGCCACACCGAGGTCGACGGCACGGGGCTGACCCTGCCGACGTACATGATGGTCTCCATGGCCTCCTTCGGCGCGCTGACCGCCACGCTCATGGGCAACAGCGAGCGCATCGCCAAGGAGCGCGAGAACGGGTGGGTACGGCAGCTGCGGCTGACCCCGCTGCCCGGGCGCGGCTACGTCCTCGCCAAGACCGCCGGCGCGGCCGTGGTCAGCCTGCCGTCCATCGTGATCGTGTTCGCGGTCGCCGCCGCGGTGAAGGACGTACGCCTCGACGCCTGGCAGTGGCTCGCCCTGAGCGGCGCCGTCTGGGCCGGCAGCCTGGTCTTCGCCGCGCTCGGCGTCGCCCTCGGCTACGCCGCCACCGGCGACGCCGTCCGCCCGATCACCATGATCGTCTACTTCGGTCTTTCCCTGCTGGGCGGCCTGTGGATGCCCACCACCACCTTCCCGCAGTGGCTCCAGGACATCGCCCGCTGGCTGCCCACCCACGCGTACGCTGCCCTGGGACGGGCCATCGAACAGAGCCAGGCCCCGCACGCCCGGGACATTGCCGTGCTCGTCGTCTCCTTCGTCCTGTTCGCGGGCGGCGCGGCCTGGCTGTACCGGAAGGACACGCTGAAGGCGTGAGCGGCACGACGACGCAGGACCGGGACACCGCGATGCCGCGGCACACCCCCGTGGGCTGGCCGCCCACCAGCCGGCGCGACCTGATGATCAAGTCGCTGTGGATCCTGGTCTGGCTGGTCTTCCTCAGCTCACCGGTCGAGGACCTGGCCGGCGGCGGCCACTCCACCGCCGCCACCGTGGCGGGCTCCTGCGGCCTCGCCGTCTTCGTCGGGGTCTATCTGGCGATGGTCTTCCGCAACATCGGCCGGCCGTTCTCCCGGGGTGTCGTGCTCGGCCTGGGCGGGGTCCTCGGCGTCCTCGCCCCCACCCTGGCCTACACCCTCGGCAGCGCCTGGCTGGGCCTGTTCGTCTACCTGGCGGTCGCCTACGGCGCCACCCTGCCGCTGCGCGCCGCCTACTGGGCCATCCCGGCCTCCGCCCTGGTGATGTACCTGATCGGCATGGGCTCCGCCGAGAAGGAGGCGCGCGGCCTGGTCGTCCTCGTCGTGCTCATCGGGTTCGCGATGACCGGCGTCGGCCAGCTCGTGCGCACCACCATCGAGCTGCGCAAGGCCCGGGCCACCGTCGCCCAGCTCGCCGCCAACGAGGAGCGCCTGCGCCTCGCCCGCGACCTGCACGACCTGCTGGGCCACTCGCTCTCCCTGATCACGCTGAAGAGCGAGCTGGCCGGCCGGATGCTGCCCGGCCACCCCGAGCAGGCGGCCCGGCAGGTCGCCGACATCGAACAGGTCAGCCGGCAGGCCATGGTAGACGTCCGGGAGGCCGTCACCGGCTACCGGCGGCCCCGGCTGGCCGCCGAACTCGCGGGTGCCCAGGTCGCCCTGGCCGCCGCCGAGGTCGTCGCCGAGGTGCCCGCCGACCCCGACCTCACCGACGTCCCCGAGGAGGCCGAGTCCGCCCTCGCCTGGGCGCTGCGCGAGGCCGTCACCAACGTGGTCCGGCACAGCGGCGCCAGCCGCTGCGCGGTACGCCTGCTGCGCCACGAGACCCTGGACGGCCCGGTGCTCGAACTCACCGTCGAGGACAACGGCTCCGGCGGCTCCGGCAAGGGCCCAGGCAACGGTCTGACCGGCCTGACCGAGCGACTGCAGAAGGCCGGCGGCACCCTGCGCGCGGGCCGGATCAAGCGGGGATTCCGGCTGGTCGCCCGCGTCCCGGCGGCCCCTTCGACGGACGTAGGATCCGGGGCATGACGAGCACGATCAAGGTCCTGCTGGCCGAGGACCAGTCGATGGTCCGCGAGGCGCTGGCCGCGCTGCTCGGCCTGGAGGACGACATCGAGGTCGTCGCCCAGGCCGCGCGCGGCGACGAGGTGCTCGACGCCGTGGGCGCGCACGGCGTGGACGTGGCGCTGCTCGACATCGAGATGCCCGGCTGCACCGGCATCGAGGCCGCGGCCCGGGTGCGCCGCGCCTACCCGGGCGTCAAACTGGTCGTGCTCACCACCTTCGGCCGGCCCGGCTATCTGCGCAGCGCCATGGAGGCCGGCGCCGACGCCTTCCTCGTCAAGGACGCCCCCGCCGCCCAGCTCGCCGAGGCGATCCGCAAGGTGCTGGCCGGGGAGCGGGTCATCGACCCCATCCTGGCCGCCGCCGCGCTCGCCGAGGGCGCCAATCCGCTCACCGAGCGCGAACGCGAGGTGCTCCGCGCGGCGGCCGACGGCTCCACCAACGCCGAACTGGCCCAGGCCCTGCACCTGTCGCCGGGCACGGTCCGCAACTACCTGTCGACGGCCATCCAGAAACTGGCGGCCCGCAACCGGGCGGAGGCGGTGCTGATCGCCCGGGAGAAGGGGTGGCTGTGACGGGCTCGCTCAGTTGAGCTTGGCGCGTGCGGTGCCCGCCTCCTGCCGGATCTTGCGCGCCGCCGCCTCGTCCACCACCTCGATCAGGTCGGCGTAGTGCTCCAGTTCCTCGGCGCCCGCCACGAACTGGCCGCGCTGTACCAGCAGTTGCCCGCGCTCATAGCGCAGCCGCGCCGGATGCGAGGGGATGAGCAGTGCTAGTTCCACGGCCCGCAGTCCCACGTCCGACCGCTCCGGCCGGGCCGCCGCCCACGCCCGCATGTTGTTCAGCACCCGCTGCACGACCTCCAGCGGCGGCGCCGGCTCCAGCATCGAGGGGTCCGGCGGCGCGCCCGTGGCGCCCACCACCAGCAGCTCGGCGTCCGTCCCGGTCAGCACCCGCCCGCCCTCGAACGGATCGGCCAGCACCCGGTCCGCCGCCGGACCGAACCCGACCACGAAGTGCCCGGGCAGCGCCACCCCGTACACCGGCGCCCCGGCCCGGCGGGCGACCTCCAGCCACACCACCGACAGCAGGATGGGCAGCCCGCGCCGCCGCCCGAGCACCTCGTGCAGCAGGGAGGACTCCAGCCGCTGGTAGTCGCCGGGCGTGCCGTGGAAGCCGTGGCGGTCGCCGAGCAGCCGGCGCACCGCCTCCGCCCACGCGCGCGGCCCGCCCGGCCGGTACGGCAGCTCGCCCGCCAGCCGGTCCAGCTCCGCCTGCGCGGCGTCGATACCGGCGTCGTCCAGCGAGCCGTCCGTCTCGGCGCCGATCAGCAGACACAGCGCCGACAGGTCCGGCCGCTCCGACCGGACCTCCTCGGCGAACCGCCGCCGCAACTCGGCGGAACGCTCCGGCGAGGGCGGATACGGGGGCGGCAGATACGGGCGGCCCATGGATCCTCAGCCCCTTCCACGACGGCCGGGCGCGGCGGGCGCGGCCGCTCTCTCCGGTGCACGGTCGGGCGCGGCGGGTGTGGCCGTTCCCTCCGGTGCGTGGTCGGGCGCGGCCGGTTCTTCCGGCACGCGGTGGAGTGCGGCCGGTTCTTCCTGCGCGCGGTCCGGGGTGGCGGGCGTGGCCGTGTCCTCCGGTGCGCGGTCGGCTGCGGCTGGGCCCTCCGGCGTGCGGTCGGGTGCGGCGGGTGTGGCCGTTCCCTCCGGTGCGTGGTCGGGCGCGGCCGGTTCTTCCGGCACGCGGCGGGGTGCGGTGGGCGGGGCGTGTTCTTCCGGTGCGTGGTCCGGTGCGGCGGGTGTGGCCGTTTCCTCCGGTGCGCGGCCGGAGACCGTGGGCGTGGTGGGCTCCCCCGGTGCGCGGTCCGGGGCGGCGGGCGTGACTGGTCCCTCCGGGGCGCGGTAGTGGTGGTAGGCGTGGTGCGGCAGGAAGCCGAGGGTGCGGTACAGCGCCCGGGCGCCCTCGTTGTCCACCTCCACCTGGAGCCAGGCCGCCGAGGCGCCCTCCTCCAGGGCGCGCCGGGCCAGCGCGGCCATCACCTCGGTGGCCAGCCCCTCCCGGCGCCGGGCGGGGTCCACCTCGACGGCGGCGAACCCGGCCCACCGACCGTCCACGACACACCGTCCGATCGCCGCCGGCGGCTCGCCGCCCCCGGCACCGGGCACGGCCGCGAACCACACCGACGGCCCGCCGTGCAGCACCCGCAGCGCCACCTCGCCCACCCCCTTGCGCCGGTACCGGGCGAGCCACGCCTCGTCCGCCGTCCGGGACAGGATCACCCCCTCGCCCCCGGCCCGGTCCGCGACCGGCGCCAGCGCCCCGGTCCACACCTCGGCGGTCACCTCCCGCACCCAGCCGCGCCGCTCCAGCTCCGCGCACAGCAGCTCCTGCGTGCCCTCGGCGCCGGTCGCGGTCTGCACACAGGCGGGCAGGCCCCGCTCGCCGTACCAGCGTCGTACGGCGTCCAGGGCCGTATCGAGCCCGATCCCGGGGTCGCCCAGCGGCAGCACACTGTTGGCGCGCCGGGTGAACCCGGCGGCGGCCCGCAGCTCCCAGCCGCCCAGCGGCTCGCTCTCCACCGGCGGCCAGGCGCGCGCGGCGATGCGCGCCAGCTCCGGATACGTGGCGGCGGGACCCCGGCGGCGCGCCGGAGCGGCGGGAATCACCTTGCCCGCGACCAGCGCGGTTTCCGGGATGACGACACATTCGCCGTCTCGCCGTGTGATCATGAGCACGCCACCGTCCCAGGATGTGAGAACACCCACCGTGTCAGTGAACTTCTCCGGTCCGGCACCGGGTTCGCCCAACCGCCGTACAGAGACCCGTTTCCCCACGTCAGCTGGGGTGATTCGGACCTCCAGGCGTCCTGTCGCCGAGATTTCCACCGGTCAGTTCACCCCTCCTGTTCGGATCATGCTCCGGAACGGAGATACTAGGGGCGGGCATCGACGACGCCGCGCTCCCGCGCGCCAGGCGGCGGGCCTGAGGAGGCCCGCCAGCGCCCTATCGAGGAGGAACGACAGCGTGACCTACGTCATCGCGCAGCCTTGTGTCGACGTCAAGGACAAGGCGTGCATCGAGGAGTGCCCGGTCGACTGCATCTACGAGGGCCAGCGGTCCTTGTACATCCACCCGGACGAATGCGTCGACTGTGGTGCCTGTGAGCCGGTCTGCCCGGTCGAGGCGATCTTCTACGAGGACGACGTCCCGGAGGAGTGGAAGGACTACTACAAGGCGAATGTCGAGTTCTTCGACGAGCTGGGCTCGCCGGGCGGCGCCAGCAAGCTGGGGCTGATCGAGCGCGACCACCCCTTCGTCGCCGAGCTGCCGAAGCAGGGCTGACCGCCCGCCTGAGCGCCAAGCGGCCGCAACCGCGCCGCCTCGGTCCCGTACGGCCCGATCACCCGATCAACGCCGCACGGGACCGAGGCGTTTGCCGCACCGCATGAAAGTGAGCCACTGATCGTGTCCGCAGTCTCCGACCGGCTCCCGGTCTTCCCGTGGGACAAGCTGGAGCCGTACAAGAAGACGGCCGCCGCCCACCCGGACGGCATCGTCGACCTCTCGGTGGGCACCCCGGTCGACCCGGTGCCCGAGCTGATCCGGAAGGCACTGGTCGACGCGGCCGACTCGCCGGGCTACCCGACCGTCTGGGGCACCCCCGCCCTGCGCGACGCGATCACGGGCTGGCTGGAGCGCCGGCTGGGCGCCCGCGGGATCACCCACCGGCACGTGCTGCCGGTCGTCGGCTCCAAGGAACTGGTGGCCTGGCTGCCGACCCAGCTCGGCCTCGGCCCCGGCGACAAGGTCGCCTACCCGCGCCTGGCCTACCCCACCTACGAGGTCGGCGCCCGCCTCGCCCGCGCCGAGTACGAGGTCTACGACGACCCGCGCGAGCTGGACCCCACGAACCTGCGGCTGCTCTGGCTGAACTCCCCGTCCAACCCGACGGGCCGGGTCCTCACCCGGCGGGAGCTGACGGACATCGTCGCCTGGGCCCGCGCCCACGACGTCCTGGTCTTCTCCGACGAGTGCTACCTGGAACTGGGCTGGGAGGCCGACCCGGTCTCGGTCCTGCACCCGGACGTCAACGGCGGCTCCTACGACGGCATCGTCGCCGTGCACTCGCTGTCCAAGCGGTCCAACCTGGCGGGCTACCGCGCGGCCTTCGTCGCCGGCGACCCGGAGGTCCTCGGCCCGCTGCTGCAGATCCGCAAGCACGGCGGCATGATGACCTCCGCGCCGACGCAGGCCGCCGTGGTGGCCGCGCTCGGCGACGACACCCACGTGCGGGAACAGCGCGAGCGCTACGCGGCCCGCCGCGAGGCCCTGCGCTCGGCCCTCCTCGCCCACGGCTTCCGCATCGAACACAGCGAGGCGAGCCTCTACCTCTGGGCCACCCGCGACGAGTCCTGCTGGACCACGGTCGCCGACCTGGCCGACCGGGGCATCCTGGTGGCCCCGGGCGACTTCTACGGCGAGGCGGGCGCCCGCCACGTACGGGTGGCCTTCACGGCGACGGACGAACGGGTCCAGGCGGCGGTCTCCCGCCTGGCCCCCTGACCCCCTGACCGACCCCGCCGAGGGCCGGGCGGGTACGACGGCGAACGGGGCCCAGGGAAGACCCTGGACCCCGTTCACCGGCGAAGGCGGCCTCAGCCGAGCGGCAGGCCCTGGGTCGGCAGGGACCCGGTGGGCAGCCCGCCCTTGGTGACCGCGTCCGTCGGCAGGCCCCCCTTCGTCGCGCCGGCCGCGGCGTCCCCGAGGGCACCCCCCGCGGCCCCGGCCACGTCGCCCGCGGCCTTCTGCGCCACCGGAGCCGTCCGCTTCACGGCGCTGCCGCCGGTCTTGCCCGCGGCCGGCACCGCCTGCTCGACCGCCTTGCCGCCCGTGTGGCCCGCGACCGAGGTCACCTGCTGCGCGGCGCTGTCGACGCTGTCACCGGCGTGCGCGCCGTCCAGCGCGGTCAGCCCGCTCAGGTTGGGGGCGACGTCGGGCAGGTTCGTGGCCGCACCGGCGGAGCCGGCCGCACCGACCCCGGCGGCCGCTCCCGCTGCGACGAGCAGCGCGGCACGGGCGATCCGGCGGGTCAGAGGGAGGGACATGATGCTCCATTCGACGGGAGAGAACGGTGTCTGCGTCCGAGCCCGTCTCCGGCTCGGACGCCGTGACTACCGCTCGAAGCCCGCGAAGGTTGCGGACGCCCCGGGTAAAGAATGGATAACGCATCGCATTATCGGGTGTGGATAAAAACGGGCAAAGAACGTTCGTGCGTATGCCTCGCAGAAACCTTCCGGCCCCTGCGTTCCCAAGGGTTTCCGCGCCCGGAGGGTCCCCCGTGCCGACCGCCCCGTCACTCCGGCGGAGCACAACCCGCGGGAGTGACCGGCCGCACTGCTGTGCGGCCTGCCGCCTGACCTCCTGCGCGGCCTGTTATGCGGCCTGCCGCGCGACCTACCGCGCGGCCACGATCCGGACGGCCCCGGCGGACCGCTCCGCCCCTGCGGCCCCCTCGGAGGCGACGGGACGCCACTCGTCGGAGTCGCTGCCCACGGTCCACTCCCGGCCCGCGTACGTCACCCGCTCGATGCGCAGCGCCGAGGAGTTGGCGACCGCCCAGTGCGCCAGCTGCCAGCCCCGCTGCCGCTCGTCGCGCCCGGTGGCGTCCGCCTTCGCCCCCTCGGGCACCGGAACCGTCACCGTCCGCCCGCGCGCGGTCGCGGTCACGCTCGGCGACGGGGACGGCGACGGCACGGGCGTCCCGCCCACCACCGCGCCGGTCTCCTGGAGCGCGTCCCGCCCGAAGTCCCGTACCAGCGCGGCCCGTACCGCGTCCGGACCGGTCTGTGGCGCCGTGTGCTGCGGGCGCCCGTCACAGGTCAGCGTGGCCGCCGCCCGCCCGGTCAGCGCCGCCGCCAGCAGCGCGGCGTCCGACTCGTGCTTGGCGTACGCCTCCGGGTAGCCGCTGCGCTGCACCCGCTGCGCGGCCACCGTCAGCGGCAGGTCCGTGTAGTGCGGCACCTTGGCCAGGTGCGCGTAGAAGATGCCCGCCGCGTACGTCGGGTCCATGATCTGCCGCTCGCTGCCCCAGCCCTGCGAGGGGCGCTGCTGGAACAGGCCCAGCGAATCCCGGTCGCCGTGCCGGATGTTGCGCAGCCCCGACTCCTGGATGGCGGTGGCCAGCGCGATCGTCACCGCGCGCTCCGGCAACCCGCGCCCGGTGCCCACGGCCGCGATCGTGGCCGCGTTCTCCGCCTGCTCGGGCGTGAACTCGTAGGCGGCCCCGTCACCGGAGGCCGAGACCACCGCGCAGCCGCGCGCTCCGCCGCCTCCGGTGACGTACTGCACCACGAGGTACGCGGCGACACCGCACAGGACCAACAGGGCCGCGGTGAAACGGAAACGGCGACCACGGCGCTTGGGAGAGGTGGGGGACGGCTCTGGCACGCGTACAAGGTACTGGAGCCCGGCCGGAGCCCCTCGTGGGGTCCGTGCCGTCGGCCCGGCGGTGTTCCGGCAGGTGGCGCGCTAGGGTCGAGGCCATGCCCGACACCTCCCTTGACCTCACGCTGGACGCCGCCACGCTCACCGCGCGGCTCGTGGACTTCCCGTCGGTCAGCGGCACCGAGAAGCCGCTCGCGGACGCGATCGAGACGGCCCTGCGCGCCCTGCCGCACCTGACCGTGCACCGGTACGGCAACAACGTGATCGCCCGGACGGACCTGGGCCGCGCCGAGCGCGTCATCCTGGCCGGCCACATCGACACCGTCCCGATCGCGGACAACGTGCCCTCGCGCCTCGACGACGGCGTGCTGTGGGGCTGCGGCACCTGCGACATGAAGTCGGGCGTGGCGGTGCAGCTGCGCATCGCGGCCACGGTCCCCGCCCCCAACCGCGACCTGACCTTCGTGTTCTACGACAACGAGGAGGTCGAGGCCGAACGCAACGGCCTCAGGCATGTCGCGGCGGCCCATCCCGAGTGGCTGGAGGGCGACTTCGCGGTCCTGCTGGAGCCCTCCGACGGCGAGGTGGAGGGCGGCTGCCAGGGCACGCTGCGGGTGCTGCTGAAGACCACGGGCGAGCGGGCGCACTCGGCGCGCGGCTGGATGGGCTCCAACGCCATCCACGCGGCGGCCCCCATCCTGGCCCGCCTGGCGTCCTACGAGCCGCGCCGGCCGGTCATCGACGGGCTGGAGTACCGCGAGGGCCTGAACGCCGTGCGCATCGGCGGGGGAGTGGCGGGGAACGTCATCCCCGACGAGTGCGTGGTGACGGTCAACTTCCGCTACGCCCCCGACCGCACCGAGGAGGAGGCGATCGCGCACGTCCACGAGGTGTTCGCGGACTGCGGGGTCACGGAGTTCGTCGTCGACGACCACAGCGGGGGCGCGCTGCCGGGTCTGTCCCACCCGGCCGCCGCGGCCTTCATCGAGGCGGTGGGCGGCACCCCGCGGCCCAAGTACGGCTGGACGGACGTGTCCCGGTTCTCCGCGCTCGGCATCCCCGCGGTCAACTACGGCCCCGGCAACCCGCACTTGGCGCACAAGCGGGACGAGCGGGTGGAGACCGCGAAGATCCTGGCGGGCGAGGAGCGGCTGCGGAACTGGCTCACCGCGTAAGGGCGCGCGGACGCCGGCGCCCGCCGGACACGCCGGGGTCCCCCCTCCGTAACCCGTATGGATCTAGGCTGAGCAGGAACTACCGGCAAGCGGAGGGAGCGGACATGCCTACCGGCAACCCCGAGGGGAAGAAGCAGCCGCCGGAGGAGCAGCGGCTCGGACCGGTCCTCCGACGGCGGGGCCAGGTCACCGCCAGTACGACCGACCAGCGGCTGCTGGACGAGCGCGCTCCCACCGACTGGGTGCACACCGACCCCTGGCGGGTGCTGCGCATCCAGTCGGAGTTCATCGAGGGCTTCGGCACGCTGGCCGAACTCCCGCCCGCGATCAGTGTGTTCGGCTCGGCGCGGACACCGGTGGACTCGCCCGAGTACGACGCGGGGGTGCGGCTCGGCCGGGGGCTGGTGGAGGCCGGCTTCGCGGTCATCACCGGCGGCGGCCCGGGCGCGATGGAAGCGGCCAACAAGGGGGCGTGCGAGGCGGGCGGCATCTCGGTGGGCCTCGGCATCGAGCTGCCCTTCGAGCAGGGGCTCAACCCCTACGTCGACATCGGCCTGAACTTCCGCTACTTCTTCGTCCGCAAGATGATGTTCGTGAAGTACGCGCAGGGGTTCGTGGTCCTCCCCGGCGGCCTCGGCACCCTGGACGAGCTCTTCGAGGCCCTCACCCTCGTCCAGACCCAGAAGGTCACCCGCTTCCCCATCGTCCTCTTCGGCAGCGAGTACTGGGGCGGCCTGGTGTCCTGGCTGAGAGACACCCTGGTCGCCCAGGGCAAGGCGGCGGAGAAGGACCTGCTCCTGTTCCACGTCACGGACGAGGTGGAGGAAGCGGTGGCCCTGGTGTCGAAGGAGGCGGGCCGGTAGGGGAAGGCGTTCGGCCACCGAACGGACAAGGGTCCGGGCACGGCGGCCGCGCCCGCGGGTGACCGGCGCCTAGGCCAGGCCTCGCCGGGCCACCGTGGGTGCGCGGTGGCCGGCGATGGCGGTCACCATGTCGAGCACCTGCCGGGTCTCGGCCACCTCGTGCACCCGGTACACCTGCGCCCCGAGCCAGGCGGACACGGCCGTCGTGGCCAGCGTGCCGATCAGCCGCTCCTTCACCGGCCGGTCCAGGCTCTCGCCCACGAAGTCCTTGTTGGACAGCGACACCAGCACCGGCCACCCCGTGGCCACCATCTCGTCCAGCCGCCGCGTCGCCTCCAGGCTGTGCCGGGTGTTCTTCCCGAAGTCGTGCCCGGGGTCGATCAGCACCGACTCCCGCGGCACCCCCAGCGACACCGCCCGCTCGGCCAGCCCGAGGGTCACGTTCAGGATGTCGGCCATGACGTCGTCGTACGTCACCCGGTGCGGCCGGGTCCGCGGCTGCGCCCCGCCCGCGTGCGTGCACACCAGCCCCACCCCGTACCGCGCCGCGACCTGCGCGAGCCCGGGGTCCACCCCGCCCCACGCGTCGTTCAGCAGATCCGCGCCCGCCTCGCAGACGGCCTCGCCGACCTCGGCCCGCCAGGTGTCCACGCTGATGATCACATCGGGGAACCGGCGCCGTACCTCCGCGACGAAGCCCACCGTCCGGCGCGCCTCCTCCTCGGCCGAGACCTCCTCGCCGGGCCCGGCCTTGACCCCGCCGATGTCCACGATCGCGGCGCCCTCGGCCACCGCCTGCTCCACCCGCGCCAGGGCCGGTTCGTCGCGGAACGTGGCTCCTCGGTCGTAGAAGGAATCCGGCGTCCGGTTCACGATCGCCATGATCACCGGCTCGTGCGGCCCGAATTCCCGCTTGCCCAGCCTGAGCATCCGCCCTGCCCTCTCCTAGTACGTCCCGCTGTACCGCCGCCTGTGACCCTAACTGTCGGACCCGCATGGCACGATCGGAGCCTGACAGATACTGCTGCCGGCACAGCGTCCGGTACGAGCGTGGGGACCCTGGCGATGGTGATGTTCTTGTTCCTGGTCGTCGCGCTGGCCATCGTGGTCGCTGCGGTGACGCTGGCCGTGGTCGGCGGCGGGGAGAGCGCCCCGCTGCCGGAGGCGGCGCCCGAGCGGCTCCAGGACCCGCTGCCCCCGGACCGCCCGGTGGACCGCGCGGACGTGGAGACCCTGCGCTTCCCGGTCGCGCCGCGCGGCTACCGCATGGCCGACGTGGACGACGCGCTCGGCCGGCTCGCCGCCGAACTGGGCGAGCGGGACGCCCGGATCGCCGACCTGGAGTCCGCGCTGGCCGGCGCCCGGGCCACCGCGCACGAACAGCGGGCCGACCAGGGACAGCCCGTCGACCACGGACAGCCCGTCGACCACGGGCAGCAGGCCGAGCACGGACAGACGGACCCGGGCGCGGGCCGGGAGGAGCAGCGATGACCGGCAGAGCCGCCGTCGCCGGGCCGGACGGCGCCCTGCGCTGCCCCTGGGCCCTGTCCACCGACGACTACGTGGCGTACCACGACGAGGAGTGGGGCCGCCCGGTCCACGGCGACGACGCCCTCTTCGAACGGCTCAGCCTGGAGGCCTTCCAGTCGGGCCTGTCCTGGATCACGATCCTGCGCCGCCGTCCGGGCTTCCGCGCCGCCTTCGCCGGCTTCCGCATCGAGAAGGTCGCCGCGTTCACCGACACCGACCGCGAGCGCCTGCTGGCCGACCCGGGCATCATCCGCAACCGCGCCAAGATCGACGCCACGCTCGCCAACGCGCGCCTGCTCGCCGACTGGGCCGAGGGCGAGCTGGACGAGCTGATCTGGTCCCACGCCCCGGACCGGGCGGACCGGCCGGTCCCGAAGACCCTGGACGACGTGCCGGCGGTGACCCCCGAGTCCACGGCCCTGTCCAAGGCCCTGAAGAAGCGGGGCGTGAGATTCGTCGGCCCGACCACGGCGTACGCCCTGATGCAGGCGTGCGGCCTGGTCGACGACCACCTGGAGGCCTGCGTGGCCCGCGGCACCCCGTAGGAAGACGCATCCGCCGCCCCGCGGCGCGCTACCGCCCCAGGTACTTCGGCTTCTCCTTGTTCACGAACGCCTGCACGGCGATGGCGTGGTCCTCGGACCGCCCGGCCCGGGTCTGGAGCTCGTCCTCCTTCTCCAGCGTCTCGGCCAGGGAGTGCGTCAGCCCGTAGGCCACCGCCTCCTTGATCGCCGCGTACGCCACCGTCGGCCCCTCGGCCAGCGCCCGCGCCACCTTCCCGGCCTCGGCGCGCAGCTCGGCGGCCGGTACGACCCGGTTGGCGATCCCCAGCTCCAGGGCGTCCTGGGCGCTGATGCTGCGCGGGAAGAGCAGCAGGTCGGCGGCGCGGCCCGGGCCGACCACCCGGGGCAGCGTCCAGGAGATGCCGGAGTCGGCGGTCAGGGCGACGCCCGCGAAGGAGGTGTTGAACGCGGCGGTGTCGGCCACCAGCCGGTAGTCCGCGGCGAGCGCGAAGCCGAACCCGGCCCCGGCCGCGACGCCGTTCACCGCCGCCACCACCGGCTTCGGCGCCCCGGCCAGGGCCCGCACGATCGGGTTGTAGTGCTCCCTGACCGTGCTCATCGTCTGCCCGGTGCCGCTCTTACGGTCACCGGCCAGCAGCCCGATGTGCTCCTTGAGGTCCTGGCCCACGCAGAAGGCCCGGTCCCCGGCGGCGGTCAGCAGGATCGCCCGTACGGCCGTGTCCCCGGCCGCCGATTCCGCCGCCTCCCGCAGGGCAACCTTCGTCGCGATGTTCAGCGCGTTCATCGCCTCCGGGCGGTTCAGCGTGATCGTCGCGAGTCCGTCGCTGACCTCGTAGAGCACGGTGTCGGCCATGGCGTGTCCCCTCCGGATAGCCGCTGGTGACGTACCGCTCGGTACGTCCATGTCTGAGGACAGCATGGCGGAGATCACCGGCCGGCGGCCGGAGTGGACGTGTGACCTGCGTCAAAGAAAACCGGGACGGAAGCGGCCGGAGGAGCCCTGCGGGGTGGCGCAGTATCGCAGGCACATCGCCGAATTGAGTGGTTTTGCTCGCGCGCGTTGCCCAAGCGATGCCGACCGATGTTGGTCATCGGGTCCTGCGATGCGGGATAATGGCCAGGAAGCAATGTGTTCGATGCCGGTGTCGCGTGTCCGTTTCGGATGGCGGGTGCCCCCTTCCGGGGGTACCGGCAGACGATGAGCTGGTTTCAGGAAGGGGAACGAGCATGGCGGCCATGAAGCCGCGGACGGGTGATGGCCCGCTCGAGGTGACCAAGGAGGGGCGGGGCATCGTCATGCGCGTTCCGCTCGAAGGCGGCGGTCGACTCGTCGTCGAGCTGACCCCTGACGAGGCCGAGGCGCTTGGCGACGCCCTCAAGAAGGTCGTCGTCTGACGTCCCGATTCTGTCCTCGCGGCTGCCCCGGCATCGTAAACGGTGCCGGGGCAGCCGCGTTTCCGGGGCCCGCCGGCACCGCCCGCAGGACCCGCACCGCAAGCACCCCACGCCCCTTGGGCACGTCACACACCGCCGTCACCGCTTGACGGCGCACAGCAGTCCGTCGCCCACCGGCAGCAGCGACGACACCAGCTCCTGGCTCTCCCGCACGGTGCGCAACAGCTCCCGCAGCCTCAGCACCTCGGCGGGCTGGGGCCCCGAGTCGACCGTACGGCCGTCCGCGAAGACCCCCTCGAAGACCACCAGGCCGCCCGGCCGCAGCAGACGCAACGATTCGGCGAGATAGTCCGGGTACTCCAGCCGGTCCCCGTCGCAGAACACGAGGTCGTAGCCGGCGTCGGCGAGGCGCGGCAGGACCTCCAGGGCGCGGCCGGGGATGAACCGGGCCCGGTTGCTGGCGAAGCCGCAGCCGCGGAGGGCCTGCCGGGCGAACTGCTGGTGGTCCGGCTCCGAGTCCACCGTCGTGAGCACCCCGTCCGGCCGCATCCCGTGCAGCAGATGGATGCCGGACACCCCGCAGCCGGTGCCGATCTCCGCCACCGCCTTCGCGTCCACGGAGGCGGCGAGCAGTCGCAGCGCGGCGCCCGCGCTGGGCGACACCGAGCGCAGCCCAGCCTCGCGGGCCCGTTCGCGGGCCCAGCGCAGCGCTTCGTCCTCGGCGACAAAGGCGTCGGCGAACGCCCAGCTCGTCTGCCGGTTGGCGGTAATGACCCTCTCCTGTCCCCGTGGTTGCCTGGGCGTGACTGTATCCGTTGGCGGCGGGAACCCGCAGATGAGCCCGTGCGTTTACAGGGATGAGACGGTGGCCGGCGACGCGACGGGGGGCGAGCGGTGGGGCAGGTTGCCGAGCAACTGCTGACGCAGCCGGATGAGCCGGATCAGCATGTATCAAATTCTCGTAAAACCGCTTATCCGGAGCTAACGGGCGAGGTGGCTATGGTAGGGGCTCCACTGGACACCACCAGAGCCGACAGGGGAGGTGCGGCTGCGCCCGGGGACCGGGGTGGAGTGCTGCGGCGCTTCCTCGGGTCGGCGGGCAGGCCGAAATCCGTGACCGACACCGCTGCTGACAGTCACGCCGCCGGGACCGCCGCAGGCGAGACCCCGACCGCGACCTTCACCACCGACGCGGACGGGCAGGCGTGGACTCCGCCCACGTGGGACGAGATCGTCAGCACGCACAGCGGCCGGGTCTACCGACTGGCCTACCGCCTGACGGGCAACCAGCACGACGCCGAGGACCTCACCCAGGAGGTCTTCGTCCGCGTCTTCCGCTCCCTGTCGACGTACTCGCCGGGCACCTTCGAGGGCTGGCTGCACCGCATCACCACCAACCTCTTCCTGGACATGGTCCGGCGCAAGCAGCGCATCCGCTTCGACGCCCTCGGCGAGGACGCGGCCGAGCGCCTGGCCAGCCGCGAGCCCACCCCGCAGCAGCTGTTCAACGACGCGCACTTCGACGCCGACGTCCAGCAGGCCCTGGACACCCTGGCACCCGAGTTCCGCGCCGCCGTCGTCCTGTGCGACATCGAGGGACTGTCGTACGAGGAGATCGCCGCCACCCTCGGCGTGAAGCTCGGCACGGTCCGCTCCCGTATCCACCGCGGCCGGTCCCAGCTCCGCAAGGCCCTGGCGCACCGCTCCCCGGAGGCCCGCGCGGCCGAGCGGCGCTCCTTCCTGGCCCGGGTCCCCGCTCTGGGGGGAGGGGGCGCGACCGCGTGAGTGGATCTCGGTCGAAACCTGCCGAGGAGGCACACCTCGCAGAGCAGCACCTGGGAGACCGGCTCTCCGCCCTGGTGGACGGGGAACTCGGTCATGAGACGCGTGAGCGGGTCCTCGCGCACCTGGCCACCTGCGCCCGGTGCAAGGCCGAGGCGGACGCCCAGCGCGCGCTGAAGAACGTCTTCGCGGAGGCCGCCCCGCCCCCGCCCTCGGCGAGCCTCCTGGCCCGCCTCCAGGGCCTTCCCGGGGGCAGCCCGGACGGCGGTGGCACACCGTCACCCGGGGCCGGGCTCGGTACCTCCGGCGGCCTCGGGCCCTTCGCGGCGCGCCGCGGCGACCGCCTCCCGTTCGGGTACGTCCCGGCCCGCCCGCCCGGCCTGCTTCCGGCGGGCGCGGACGGCGCCGACGGACCGCGGGACGGCGGCTTCCGCATCCACCACCCCGTCGGCCGCCCGGACGACGCCCGCCCCGCCTCGCGCGGCCGGCGGTTCGCGTTCGCCGCCGCCGGCGCGGTGTCACTGGCCGCGCTGGCCCTCGGCGGCGTGACCACCGCCTTCCCCGGCGACCCGGCCACGGACGCCCGCGGCGGCTCCGGCGTCATCCCGGTGCGCTCGGCGGGCTCCGGCACGGGCGGCGGCGCGGCCACGCAGGACAACCAGCGCCGGCGCCCCATGGGGCCGCTGCTCGCCCAGGGCGGCGCGCTGCTCGGCTCGGCCCCGGTGGCGCCGACCACGCTGTCCGCGCCGTTGCTGCCCGGGGTTCCCGCGCCGGCCTCCGGGCCCGCCCGGAGCGAGGCGGTCCGCGCGCTGACCGCGCCGGTGTTCGCCGGTGCGGCCGCCGTCTCCCCGCTGATACGCCCGCTGGACGAGACCATGGCCCTTCCGCGCACCGACTGGCCCGCGCCTCCCGGAGCCACCGGCTCCGGCCCGCTGTCCGCCCCCGTCCCCGACACCACCCCCACGTCCTCCACGCCCTGACCGTCACTGCGCCACGGCCCGCGAACCTGGTGAACCTGGTTCAATCCTGGGAGGCCGTGCCCGGGGCGCCGACCCGGGGCGGCAGCCGATGTCCCGTGACCGCGCCGACGCGCGGTCACGGCCCAGCCGTGGGGAGAGCATGAACGAGGGGAACGGCGTGCCGCCGGCGGACGGACCACGGGGAACGACGGGGGTGACACCGACGGCCCCCGCCGACCCGGCCCCGCCGCAAACCCCGTCCCCCGAAGGCGACTTCGAACTGGCCAAGCCGACGCCGGCCCTACAGTCCGCCGACACCACAGGAGAGGCCGGGGGAGAGGCGGAGCGGCGGAGCGGGGGAGTGGCCGGGGCGACCGTCACGGGCCCTGCGCGGCCGGTGACGGCGATAAGCGGACCCGACGCGACGGCGGGCTCCGCCGGGCGGGCCGAGGCGACGTCCCCCGAGCCGGGCGCCGAGCCCACGGTTTCCGCCGTACCGGCCGCACCCGCCGTACCGACCGTGTCTGCCGGGGGCTCCGGGGCTCCGGTCGGGGAGGCCACCGCACCGGACGCCGGTGAGCGGGCCGGGTCCGAGGGGGTCGCCGGCGAGTGGACTGGGGCCGAGGGGGACTCGTACGAGCGGGCCGGGGCTGAACGGGCCGAAGCCGAGGGCGTTGGAGCCGATGGCGCAGGAGCCGAGGGCGTCGGGGCCGAGCGGATCAGGCCCCTGCACGATCCCGACCCCTACAGCACCCCGCCGTACGGCGAACCCGGCCCCTGGGCGCCCGCGCCGCCGGTGCAGCATCCGGCGGTCACCCCGGCACACGGCACGGCCATACGTACGCCCCCGGCCCCGCCGACGCCCACCATGGCGACCCCGGCCCCCGCCCTTCAGGACACGCCCGCGCCTGTGCAGCCCTCGCCCCGGCCGCAGTCGCCCGCCCCCGCCATGGCGCCCGCGCCGCACATCCCGGGACCCGCCACGGCGCCCGTGCCCGCGCAGGCGCCCGCATCCCAGGCGGCGGTCCCCGCCACGGCGCTCCCACCCTCCGTACCCCAAGGCGTCCCCGCGCCCCAGGTGCCCGGCCCCGCCATGGCGCCCGCGCCGCACATCCCGGGACCCGCCACGGCGCCCGTGCCCGCGCAGGCGCCCGCACCCCAGGCGGCGGTCCCCGCCACGGCGCCTTCGTCCCCTGTAGCCCAGGGCGCGCCCCCGCCGCAGACGCCTGTGCCCGTCACAGCGCCCGCACCCCAGGCGGCCGCCCCCGCCACGGCGCCCCCACCCCCCGTGCCCCCCACCCCCCAGGACCTCGGCCCCTGGAGTCGTTACGACCCGTGGGCAGCCGGGGTGGGCCGGGGGCAGGGGGCTCTGCAGCAGACCGGTGGCAAGGTGTTGACGCGGGCGCAGCGCAGGCGGCGGGCCTGGCGGTGGGTCGTCGGGTGGTCCCTCGTCGTCGCCGTCGTCTCCGGTGGCATCGGCGGAGTCGTCGGCGCCCACGTCGAACGCGAGCGACTCGACGGCGTACGGCTGCCGCAGGCCGGAAGCGGGCCGGCCGGCCGCGCGCCGGACAGCGTGGCCGGGATCGCCGCCCGCGCCCTGCCCGGCGTGGTCACCCTGCACGTCCGGGGCGCCGGCGAGGCGGGTACCGGCACCGGCTTCGTCCTCGACGCCCAGGGGCACATTCTCACCAACAACCACGTGGTCGAGCCCGCCGGACCGGACGGCGAGATATCCGTGACGTTCAGCGGCGGCGACACCGTGCGGGCCGAGGTCGTCGGCCGCGACGGCGGCTACGACCTCGCCGTCGTCCAGGTGCACGGCGTCCACGGACTCACCCCGCTGTCCCTCGGCGACTCCGACGACGTCCGGGTGGGCGACCCCGTCGTGGCCATCGGCGCCCCCTTCGGCCTCGCCGACACGGTCACCTCCGGCATCATCAGCGCCAAGCAGCGGCCCGTCACGGCCGGCGGCGAGAAGAGCGACGGAAGCGACCTCAGCTACGTCGACGCGCTCCAGACCGACGCCCCTATCAACCCGGGCAACTCCGGCGGCCCGCTGCTCGACTCGCGGGCCCGGGTCATCGGCGTCAACTCCGCCATCCGCTCGGCCGGCGGCGGCTCCGGCGCCGACGGCGACCAGGCCGGTTCCATCGGCCTCGGCTTCGCCATACCCGTCAACCAGGCCAAGCGGGTCGCCGAGGAACTGATCGACCACGGCCACGCCACCCACCCCGTGATCGGCGTCACACTCGACATGGGCTACACCGGTGACGGCGCCCGCGTCGGCGGCGAGGGCGCGAGCGGCGGCCCCGCCGTCGCCCCGGGCGGACCGGGCGACCGGGCGGGCCTGAAGGCGGGCGACGTCATCACCGGGGCCGACGGCGAGCGCGTGCACACCGGTCGGGAGCTGATCGTCAGGATCCGCGCCCACCGGCCCGGCGACCGGCTGCGCCTGACGGTCGAACACGGCGGTACGGAGCGGGAGGTGTCACTCGTGCTGGGCGCGTCCGAGCAGAACTGACAGAAGTCTCACCTCGGGACGGTACCGGTCGGACGGGATGGCCGGGTACCGTTGAGCGACCGAGGACATCGCAAGGAGCGTCAGGTGTTCAATGACATAGGGCCACTGGAGCTGGTGACCATCATCGTGCTCGCCGTGCTCGTCTTCGGTCCGGACAAGCTCCCCAAGGTCATCCAGGACGTCATGCGCACGATCCGGAAGATCCGCGAGTTCTCGGAGAGCGCCAAGCAGGACATCCGCGACGAACTGGGCCCGGAGTTCAAGGACTTCGAGTTCGAGGATCTCAACCCCAAGACCTTCATCCGCAAGCAGCTGGACAACGAAGAGCTGGGCCTGAAGGAGATCCGCAACGGCTTCGACCTGAAGAAGGAGATGGCCGAGGTCACGGACGCCGTCCACAGCCGCGACGGCGAGGCGCCGTCCCCGCCTCCCTCGTCCTCCGGCGGGCGCGTCGACATGACCAAGAAGCCCGAGGGCCCCGGCGACGACCGCCCGCCGTTCGACGCGGACGCCACCTGAGCCACGTTCTCTCCTCCCGACACGCAGGCGGGCGTACGCCGCACACGTGACGCGTTTCATAGCGCGCTCCCGTCGCACACGGCGTGAACAGGCCGTTCGCGCGACCCACGCATCCAGCGCCTGCCCTGCCGTTCTCACCGGTGTGGATATGCTGCCGAGTTGTTGTGCGGACCCGACGCGTACGCCCGAAGGGGGGCGGTCCGGCCGGTCCGACGAGAGCGAGGAGGCGTCCGGGCAGATGGAGACGACGAGTCGGGTGGGCGCGCAGGCGCCGGCCGCGGAGGGCGGACAACAGCTCCCCTCCGCCCGGCGTACGGTCGACGGTTACCTGCGGGCGCCCTTCCCCTGGTACGGGCTCGACGAGGCGTTCACCGGACCGCGCTGGCTGATGCAGGTCGGCACGACGGCCGACGGTGCCGTGGAGCACGGCTCGATCGGGCACGGCGACGAGCCCTCGCTGCGGGGCGAGACCGGTTCCGGTGAACCGCGGGAGAAGTTCGCGGTGGTGGTGACCGTCGCCGCGCAGCCGTCCCGGCGCAGCGCCGACGGCACGGGGATGCTGGAGGCGACGTCGGTGTCCTCGGCGGCGTGGCTGGCCGGGGTGGGGCTGCTGTCGTTCACCTGGCCCGGGCAGATGGACCACAGCCTGCGGGACGACTGGCTGGAGCAGCAGACGGAGACGGCGTGGGCTCTGGCCGACGACCTGGACGGGCCGGAGTGGTCCCGGCTCTCCCTGCCGGTGGACGGGGTCGCCGCGTCGTTCCACTACCGGGAGACCGAGTTCGGGTGGGTGCTCGCCGGTACGACCGGGGCGGGCGTCCATCTGGGGGCGTACGGGCGGGGGATGAGCGCGTACGGTCTCGGGCTCGCCGTGGTGAAGGACGTGGCCGCCTACGCGTGACCGAGGGGCACCGGGTGGTTCCGGCGCCCCCTCGCCGTAGGGCCTTGTGCGGTGCGGACCGGCTCAGAACTTGTTCTTCGGCGTGAGCCCCAGCGACAGGCCCGACAGACCCCGCTGCCTGCCGCCGAGCTTGCCGGCGATCGCGCGCAGGGCCGAGCCCGCCGGTGAGCCGGGGTCGGTGAGGACCACCGGCTTGCCCTCGTCGCCGCCCTCGCGGAGGCGGACGTCGATGGGGATGCTGCCGAGGACCGGGACCGTCGTCCCCGTGGTGCGGGTGAGGCCGTCGGCGACCAGCTGGCCGCCGCCCGTGCCGAAGACGTCGACCATCTCGCCGCAGTGCGGGCAGGGCAGGCCGGACATGTTCTCGACCACGCCGACGATCTTCTGGTGGGTCTGTACGGCGATGGAACCGGCGCGCTCGGCGACCTCGGCCGCCGCCTGCTGCGGGGTCGTGACGACCAGGATCTCGGCATTCGGCACCAGCTGGGCCACGGAGATCGCGATGTCACCCGTGCCGGGCGGCAGGTCCAGCAGCAGGACGTCCAGGTCGCCCCAGTAGACGTCGGCGAGGAACTGCTGGAGGGCGCGGTGCAGCATCGGGCCGCGCCAGACGACCGGGGCGTTGCCCGGCGTGAACATGCCGATGGAGATGACCTTCACGCCGTTCGCGGACGGCGGCATGATCATGTTCTCGACCTGGGTGGGCCGGCCGTCGGCACCCAGCATGCGCGGCACGCTGTGCCCGTAGATGTCGGCGTCCACGACACCGACCTTCAGGCCGTCGGCCGCCATCGCCGCCGCCAGGTTCACCGTCACCGAGGACTTGCCGACCCCGCCCTTGCCGGAGGCGACGGCGTAGACCCGGGTGAGGTTGCCCGGCTTGGCGAAGGGGACCTCGCGCTCGGCCTGGCCGCCGCGCAGCGCCGCCGCCAGCTCCTTGCGCTGCTCGTCGCTCATCACGTCCAGGGTGACGTCGACCCGGGTGACGCCCTCGACCCGCGAGACCGCCTCGGTGACGCGTTGCGTGATGGTGTCCCGCATCGGGCAGCCGGACACCGTCAGATACACGGTGACCGCGACCGCTCCGTCCGCGCCGATCTCCACGGACTTGACCATCCCGAGTTCGGTGATCGGGCGGTTGATCTCGGGGTCGTTCACCGTCGCCAGTGCCTCGCGCACCGCGTCTTCCGTAGCCATAAGGACGATGGTACGGCCCGCCGAGGGGCCTGAGGGATGCCCTTCAGCGGTCGTCTGTGTCACGTCCCGGCGGGCGTTCCGTCCGTTCCGCCGGGAATACGACATGGCCCGCGTGCCCGTCGTGCCGGCGGTGCTCCTCCAGCTCCTTCAGCAGGTCCTGGAGCTCGGAGCGGATCCAGTCGCGGGTGGCCACCTCGCCCAGTCCGGTGCGCAGCGCGGCCACCTCCCGGGTCAGGTACTCGGTGTCGGCGATGGACCGCTCGTTCTGCTTGCGGTCCTGCTCCAGGTTGACCCGGTCGCGGTCGTCCTGCCTGTTCTGCGCGAGCAGGATCAGCGGGGCGGCGTACGACGCCTGGAGGGACAGCATCAGGGTGAGGAAGATGAACGGGTACTCGTCGAACCGCAGATGGCGGGGCGCGGCGACGTTCCACAGCACCCAGACGATGATGACGACCGTCATCCAGACGATGAACCGCCCCGTGCCGAGGAACCGGGCGATCTTCTCCGACAGCCGGCCGAAGGCCTCCGGGTCCCACTCCGGCAGGAACCGGCGCCGGGGCGGGCGCGGCTGGTCCAGCCGGGGCACCCGGGGCCGGCCGGCGGCCGTGGCGCCCGCCGGATGCCGCTCACGGGACACGGTCTCGCGCTCAGGAACCATGCGGGGGCGCCTCCTCTCCCTCGTCCAGGTGGAACTCCGTCTCCCGCCAGTCGTCGGGCAGCATGTGGTCCAGTACGTCGTCCACGGTCACCGCGCCGAGCAGCGACCCCGACTCGTCCACCACGGGCGCCGCCACCATGTCGTAGGCGGCGAAGAACCCGGCGACGACCGGCAGCGCCGCGTCCGGGTCCAGCGGCTGCAGATCGTGGTCGACCAGCGAGCTGACCAGGGTGTACGGCGGGTCGCGCAGCAGCCGCTGGAAGTGCACGGTGCCCAGGTACTTGCCGGTCGGGGTCTCGTCGGGCGGGCGGCAGACGTAGACCTGCGCGGCGAGGGCGGGGGAGAGGTCGGGGTTGCGGACCCGGGCGAGGGCGTCGGCGACGGTGGCGTCCGGGCGCAGCACGATCGGCTCGGTGGTCATCAGACCGCCGGCCGTGTGCTCCTCGTACGCCATCAGCCGGCGCATGTCGGCCGCGTCGGCGGGCTGCATCAGGCTCAGCAGCCGCTCCTTGTCCTCCTCGGGCAGCTCGCCCAGCAGGTCGGCCGCGTCGTCCGGGTCCATCGCCTCCAGCACGTCCGCCGCGCGCTCCTCCTTCAGCTTGCCGAGGATCTCGATCTGGTCGTCCTCCGGCAGCTCTTCGAGGACGTCGGCGAGCCGGTCGTCGTCCAGGGCGGCGGCCACCTCCGCGCGCCGCTTGGGGGACAGGTGGTGCAGGACGTTGGCGAGGTCGGCGGGGCGCAGCTGCTCGAAGGTGGCGAGCAGGCTCTCGGCGCCCTGCCCGTGCTCTTCCAGGGAGAACCCGGTGACGGCCGACCACTCGGCGGTGAGCGTCTCGCCCTTCGCCCGCCGGAAGGCGCCGCCCTTCCTCCCCTTGCGCAGGAAGACCCGGTCGACCTCCCAGTCCCGGCGGGCGGGCAGCTGCTGCACGGATACGTCGAGGACGGTGACCTCCTCGCCGGTCTCCACCAGCGTCACCCGCCGGTCCAGCAGCTCGCCGAAGACCAGCCGCTCGGTGGGCCGCTGCTCGAAGCGCCGGACGTTGACCACGCCGGTGGTGATGACCTGGCCCGACTCGATGCCGGTCACCCGGGTCATGGGCAGGAAGATACGGCGCCGGGTGGACAGCTCCACGACCAGCCCGAGGACCCGCGGGGGCCGTCGCCCGACACGCAGCATGACGACGATGTCGCGGACGCGGCCCACCTGGTCGCCGGTCGGATCGAAGACGGGGACCCCGGCGAGGTGCGAGACGAAGATCCGGGGGGCGCCGGCTGCCATGACTGTGCTTCCTTTGCGTGAGGGTCGTGGGAATTGCTCTGATATGCCCGCACGGGTGCGCTTCAGGCTAGCCCGTCCTGATCCGCCACGCCCTGGTGGGCGGTCCGGACGGACCGGCTCCGCCGGGTGGGCGGAGCCCCGGTACCCTGCCGTACGCCGCTCAGGAACCGTCAGAAAGGCAGCTCCCTTGGTGACTGCGATTGCCCGGGGCCGTACCCGCCGCACCGCTTGGGTGACCACGGCCTGCGCACTGGCTGTGACGGGAGCGCTGGCGCTGTCGGGGTGCGGCGGCGAGGACGATCCCGACGCCGGTACCAACGGGATCGGCAAGCTGCCCCCGGACCGGATCCAGGCCAGGACGCGGGCCGCGGCGGACGCGGCGAGCGCGGTACGGCTGTCCGGGACCGTGGTCACCAGCGGCCGTACATACCGGCTGGACATGCGGCTCAAGGCCGACGGCGGCACCGGGTCGGTGACCGCGCAGGGGACGACGTTCAAGCTGCTGCGGGTCGGCGAGGACCTGTACCTCAAGGCCGGCGCGGACTTCTGGAACCACGCCGACGGCGGCGACGGCGCCTCCGGCAAGCTGGACGGCAAGTATGTGAAGGTTCCGCAGCGGGACCCGGCGTACAAGAAGTTCAGCGGCTTCACGGACAAGGGCGTCCTCCTCGACGGTCTGCTGACGTTGCACGGCACGCTGGCGACGGACGGCCGGCACGCCGACGCGTCGGGTACCCGCACGATCCGCATCACCGGCGACCACGGTTCCGGCGGCACGCTGGACGTGTCCCTGCAGGGCACGCCGTATCCGCTGCGTCTGGTCCGCGCCGGCCGGGCGGGGACGCTCCGCTTCTCCGACTGGGGCAGGAACTTCACCGTCGAGGAACCGGCGAAGTCGGAGACGGTGGACTACGGCAGACAGCTGCCGGCGTCGTAGCGGACCGTCCCGGACCGCCCTCGGCTCCTCACTTCTTCTTCCCGCGCTTCATCAGCAGCTTCGGCAGGCCCGCCGGTACCGCCGCGCGCGTGGTCACCGGCGTCGGCACCGGGCGCTCCGCCAGGCTGCCGTCCGGCAGCGGGGCCACCGGACCCGCCGGCACCAGGCGCAGCACCCGGCACTCGCGGGCCCAGCGGGCCGGCATCTCCTCGCCGTCGGGGGCGTTCAGCCGCTTGCCCTTCAGCTCGGCCACCGTCGCCTGCCACTCCTCGGAAGCGGACGGCAGTTCGCGGACGGTGACCGGGAACGTCACCAGACGGCCGCCCTTGTCCTTGCTGCGCACGCTGACCTCGGCGGTGCCCCCGTCGTCGAGCCCCGCCAGCGGCTGCTCGTCCGGCCCGTCGCCGACCACGCACACCGCGCCCTCGTGCCACACGTGCCACAGCGCCCGCGCGGCCGGGGCGCCGGCGCCCCTGACCCAGATGAGGCCGGACTTCTTCGCGGCCTCCTCGATGAGGGCCCGGTCGAGCAGCTCGCTTGTCATGGACCCCAGCCTAACCAGGCCTAACCGGCCCGCTCACAGCCAGCCGTTGCGCTTCAGCGTGCGGTGGATCCCCAGACAGATCGCGGCGGTGATGCCCATGATCACCGGGTAGCCGTACCGCCAGTGCAGCTCGGGCATGTGCTCGAAGTTCATGCCGTACACCCCGCACACCATCGTCGGTACGGCGATGATGGCCGCCCACGCGGTGATCTTGCGCATGTCCTCGTTCTGCGCGACGGACGCCTGGGCGAGATTGGCCTGGAGGATGGAGTTGAGCAGTTCGTCGAAGCCCATGACCTGCTCCTGGACCCGGGCCAGGTGGTCGGCCACATCCCGGAAGTACTTCTGGATGTCCGGGTCGATCAGCCGCATCGGCCGCTCGCTCAGCAGCTGCATGGGCCGCAGCAGCGGCGCCACCGCGCGCTTGAACTCCAGTACCTCGCGCTTGAGTTGGTAGATCCGCGCGGAGTCCACACCGCGCGAGACCCCGCCCTTGCGGCCGGGCGAGAAGACCTCGGTCTCCACCTCGTCGATGTCGTCCTGCACCGCGTGGGCGACCGCGATATAGCCGTCCACCACATGGTCGGCGATGGCGTGCAGCACGGCCGATGGGCCCTTGGCCAGCAGTTCCGGGTCGTCCTGGAGGCGGTGGCGCAGGCCGCGCAGCGAACCCTGGCCGCCGTGCCGGACGGTGATGAAGAAGTCCCGCCCGGTGAAGCACATGACCTCGCCGGTCTCCACGACCTCGCTGTTGGCGGTCAGCTGGTCGTGCTCGACGTAGTGGATGGTCTTGAAGACCGTGAACAACGAGTCGTCGTAGCGCTCCAGCTTGGGCCGCTGGTGTGCCTGCACGGCGTCCTCCACGGCCAGCGGGTGCAGCCCGAACTCGCTCGCGATGCCGGAGAATTCCTCCTCGGTCGGCTCGTGCAGGCCGATCCAGACGAACCCGCCGTCACGGCGCACCTGCCGCATCGCCTCCTGCGGGCTCAGCGGCCCCGCGCTCGGCACGCGGGCGCCGTCGCGGTAGACGGCGCAGTCGACGACGGCCGAGGGCGTCGCGGGGTCGCGCGTGGTGTCGTACGACGTCCCGGCATCCTTGCGCAGCGAGACGCGGGACGAGGGGCGGACCACGGCTCGCAGGTCGCGGATCATCGACATGGGCAGGCTCCTTCGCGGGCGGGCGGCGAAAGCGCGCGGAGCGACGGGTGGAACTACCCGGAATGGGGACGTCCTGGCTGTGCGTGGGTGGCACGTCCACAAAGCGGGGAGCACCGCGCCGTCGCGGTGGCGGCTTCACTGCCGATGCAGAACTGATTCAGATCAGACAGATCAGGCAAAGCGAAACGAGGTGCTCTTCCGAACGACGACGCGCAAAGGAAGACGGCGGCCAGCCGGTAACTGCGTCAGCGGCCGGAAGAGCGAGTGGTACTGCACGGTCGACTTCGATCCATGGCAGCCCCACCTCCTCCGGCCGGTCCCTCGTAAGGGAGTCTCAACGGTGTCGGGACTTGACAGCGACGCTTGCACGTGTCGCCCCGAACCACCGGCTCAGAGTACCAGCCGCCGATACTGTCAAGGCGCCGCTTTGCCCGCTACTGACGAGTTCTATGCTCGCCGCATGGCTGATGTTCTTCCTCTGGTCGAGGCCCGGTTGACCACCGCGCTGGGCGAGCCGGACGCGCGCGCCGCCGTCACCTTCCTCGGCACGGACCGCATCGAGGTGCTCCGCTTCCACGAGGGGGACGTCGTCCGGTACGCCACCCTGGGGATGTCCCGGCAGCCCATGACGGACCCCACGGCGGTGCTCGCGGATCCGGTGAAGGGGCCCCGCGCCGAACTGGTGCTGTCCGTCCGCGCGGGCCTGGCCGACACCGACAAGCTGCTCCGCCCGCTCGCCGTCCTGGCCGCGAGCCCGCAGGTGGAGGGCCTGGTGGTGGCCCCCGGTGCCTCCCTGGACGTGGGCGGGCCGCTGTGGCCCGGCGCCCCCTTCACCTCGGTCCTGGTGGGCGAGCCCGGGGGGCTGGTCGAGGACCTGGAACTGGACGCCCCGATGGACCCCGTGCGGTTCCTGCCGCTGCTGCCGATGACCCCGAACGAGGCCGCCTGGAAGCGGGTGCACGGCGCCCAGGCCCTCCAGGAGCGCTGGCTGGCGAACGGGACGGACCTGAGGGACCCGGTCCGCAAGTCCGTCCCGCTGGACTGACCCGGCACCGCCCGCCGGAGTGATCGATCTCACCAACACAAGGCCGGATCCGGTCAGTTGGCGAAGACTCCGACGCCGTCCTCGGTGGCGTGCCGCGGCTCCAGTTCCTCCGCCTCGTGGACCAGGGCCCGGCGCCGGACGAGGACCACGAGCGCGCCCAGCAGCGCCGTGACGGCCGCGACCACGAACGGGATGTGGATGTCGGTCCACTCCTCGATCTTGGGGGCGAAGTAGGGCGCCGCGGCGGCGGCGAACCAGCGCACGAAGTTGTAGCCCGCGCTCGCCACCGGGCGCGGGGCGTCCGACACGCCGAGGGCCAGCTCGGTGTAGACGGTGTTGTTCACGCCGATGAAAGCGCCGGACAGGATCGTGCAGACGATGGCCGCGGTGTGGTTGCCGTAGCCGAGCACGAACACGTCCGCCGCGAGCAGCACCAGCGAGCCGCCGAGCACCTTCAGCGAGCCGAACCGCTCCTGCATACGCGGGGCCACGATCACCGAGAAGACGGCGAGCAGCAGGCCCCAGGCGAAGAACACCGCGCCCGACCGGTACGGCGTCATGTCCAGCACGAACGGCGTGAAGGCCAGCACGGTGAAGAACGTGTAGTTGTAGAAGAACGCGGAGACCGCCGCCGAGGCCAGACCGCCGTGGCCGAGCGCCCTGAGCGGGTCCAGGACCGAGGTCTTGCGGGCGGGCCTCGGCTGCTCCTTCAGGAACGCCGTGATGCACAGGAAGCCGACCGCCATCAGCGTGGCCGTGCCGAAGAAGGGGTAGCGCCAGCTGGCGTTGCCGAGGACCGCGCCGAGCAGCGGGCCGCAGGCCATGCCGAGGCCGAGCGCGGACTCGTAGAGCAGGATCGCCGCCGCGCTGCCGCCGGCCGCCGCGCCGACGATGACCGCGAGGGCGGTGGAGACGAACAGCGCGTTGCCGAGGCCCCAGCCGGCCCGGTAGCCCACGAGCTGGCCGACCGAGCCGGAGGTGCCGGCCAGGCCGGCGAACACGACCACGAACGCGAGGCCGAGCAGCAGTGTCCTCTTCCCGCCGATCCGGCTGGAGACGAAGCCGGCCAGCAGCATCGCGACGGCCGTGATCAGGAAGTACGAGGTGAAGAGCAGGGACACCTGGCTTGCGGTGGCGTCGAGGCCCTGGGCGATCGACGGCAGGATCGGGTCGACGAGGCCGATGCCCATGAAGGCGACGACGGAGGCGCCGGCCGTGGCCCAGACCGCCTTGGGCTGCCGCAGGATGCCGCCGGCTCCCGCGTCTAGGGGGTCCATGTGCTTCTCCCATCCTCACTAGGTAGTTGGGTTATACACATAGTAAGTTAGCTCACCTAATTAATGCAAGATGCATCTATCGTGGCGGGTCGGGTATATGGTCGGCTCTTCCGTCCGGACGGGTGATCATCCTTGACGTGGACGGTCGGGGGTAGGACCGTGGAGCCCTATGAGGGGCGAACCCAGTTGCCCGAGATGCGGTGGCCGGGTCAGGGCTCCCGGACTCTTCGCCGATGCGTGGCAGTGCGATGTGCACGGCACGGTGTATCCGCTGCAGCCCGTGATCCCGCCCAGCGTCGAGGCGCTCAACGTCGTCGTGCATCGCACCCAGGTGCCGGTGTGGATGCCGTGGCCGCTGCCGGTCGGATGGCTGTTCACCGGGGTGGCGTACGCCGGGGACGACCGCAGCGGCGGCCGCGCGACCGCGGTGGCCTGCTCGGGCCCCGGACCGCTCGGCGGCCCCGGCGAGCTGATCCTGATCGCCGAGGAACTGGGCGTCGGCCTGGGCGCGCGCTACGCCGGCATCGACGGCCCGGACCCGGGCTCGTACATGAACGTGGAGAAGCCGCCGCAGACCAAGGTGCTGGCCGCCGGCCGCCCGACCCCGCTCTGGCACGTCTACCGCACCCCCGACGACCGTGCCGTCTTCGCCGGGGAGGCGCTCGGCATGTGGCTCTGGGCGGTGATCTGGCCCGAGCAGTCCGGACTGCTGATGTACGACGAACTGGTGCTGACGGATCTGCGGGACGCGGGGGCGGAGATAGATCTGGTGCCGTGCGGAGCGTTGTCGCCGCGCTTGCTTCGGCCGTAGCGCCTGCCGGGGTGCCGGGTGCCGGGTGCCGGGTGCCGTGCCGTCGGCGGCTGCGGGTTCGCCGTGGCTTGTCCCGCGGTTCCCCGCGCCCCTTTCGGGGCCTCTTCGGTAAAGGTCGCTGCGTGGGTTCGGGTGTGACAGGCGGGGTGGGAAACACCGGTATCCTTAGGTGCCCGTGTCCCTTCCGCCCGTCTGTCTGGAGTTGTCGTGCGTATCGATCTGCACTGCCACTCCACGGCCTCCGACGGTACGGACACCCCGGCCGAGCTGGTGCGGAACGCCGCCGCGGCCGGACTGGACGTCGTCGCGCTGACCGATCACGACACCACCCGGGGCTACGGCGAGGCCATCGCCGCGCTGCCCGCGGGGCTGACCCTGGTCACCGGGGCCGAGCTGTCCTGCCGGGTCGACGGCATCTCGATGCACATGCTGGCCTACCTCTTCGACCCCGAGGACCCCGCCCTGCTCGCCGAGCGCGAGCTGGTCCGGGACGACCGGGTGCCGCGGGCCAAGGGCATGGTCGCCAAGCTGAACGCGCTGGGCGTGCCGGTCACCTGGGAACAGGTCGAGCGGATCGCCGCCGGCGGCTCCGTCGGGCGCCCGCACGTCGCCACCGCGCTGGTGGAGCTGGGGGTCGTGCCGACGGTGGGCGACGCCTTCACCGAGGAGTGGCTGGCCGACGGCGGGCGGGCCTTCGTGGAGAAGCACGAGACCGACCCCTTCGAGGCGATCCGGCTGGTCAAGGCCGCGGGAGGGGTCTGTATGTTCGCCCACCCGGCCGCGTCCAAGCGGGGCCGCACCGTGCCGGACTCCCGGATCGCGGAGATGGCCGAAGCCGGACTGGACGGCATCGAGGTCGACCACATGGACCACGACCTCGACGCCCGCGCCCGGCTGCGCGGCCTGGCGAAGGAGCTGGGTCTGCTGGTCACGGGCTCCTCGGACTACCACGGCAGCCGCAAGACCGTGGCGCTGGGCGCGTACACGACCGACCCCGAGGTGTACGGGGAGATCACCCGGCGGGCGACCGGCGCGTTCCCGGTGCCGGGCACCGGCGGAGCCTGAGGCCCTCCGGGGCCGGTCCGCCGTACGCACCTGATGTTCCGCCGTACGGGCCTGCTGCCGCCCGTACTTCCTCTTCCCGCAAGGCCTGTACTTCCCTCATGTTCGACATCGCCGTCTTCGGCTCTCTGTTCCTGACCCTTTTTGTCATCATGGATCCCCCTGGGATCACCCCGATCTTCCTCGCCCTGACCGCCGGACGGCCGGCCAAGGTGCAGAAGCGGATGGCCTTCCAGGCCGTCTGCGTGGCGGGCGGGGTCATCGCCGTCTTCGGCGTCCTGGGTCACCAGATCCTGAACTACCTGCACGTCTCCGTGCCCGCGCTGATGATCGCGGGTGGCCTGCTGCTCCTGCTGATCGCGCTGGACCTGCTCACCGGCAAGACCGACGAGCCGAAGCAGACCAAGGACGTCAACGTGGCCCTGGTGCCGCTGGGCATGCCGCTGCTGGCGGGGCCCGGCGCGATCGTGTCCGTGATCCTCGCCGTGCAGAAGGCCCACAGCGTGACCACGCAGATCTCGGTGTGGTCCGCGATCCTGGCGATCCATGTCGTGCTGTGGCTGGTGATGCGCTACTCGCTGCTGATCATCCGGGTCATCAAGGACGGCGGCGTCGTCCTGGTGACGCGGCTCGCGGGCATGATGCTCTCCGCGATCGCCGTCCAGCAGATCATCAACGGTGTCACTCAGGTGATCCGGGGGAGCTGACCCTGGTCGGCTCGGCTCCCCCGGAAAGCTTGAGTGGCAGACGCCCGCGCGCGGGCTACGAGGCCTGGGTCTCGGCCGGGCGGATCCACAGGCGCTGCCCGATGGCGGCGGCCTGCTGAACGATCCGGTTGACGGAGGCGGCGTCCACGACGGTACTGTCCACGGCGGTGCCGTCGACCTCGTCGAGTCGCATGATTTCGAAGCGCATGGGCTTCTCCCTTCGTCTGGTCATCCTCCTGCGGAGAACTACTGGTGTGACTACCGGTGCTCCCGGTGTCGGTACCTAGTCAACGCTCCGTTTGTTACAAACATTCCCTACGCTAAAGAAATTTTTCGAACGGCTAATAACTGACCGGTAAGTGGCGTGGAACGGACCGACCGGGACCGGTTGTGTTCGCACTGTGACCACCGGGACAATGAAGGCGATGAACGACGACCTGGCCGCCGCCCTCGGGGCCCGCATCGACCGCACGAGCGAGCTGCTGGAACGCATGCTCGCCGAGGTGGCGAAGACCCCCTCGACCCACGCGATCTTCGTGGACGCCGGCTATCTGTACGCCGCCGCAGGCCGGCTGGTCGCCGGAACCGAGGACCGCCGCGCCTTCGACCTGGACGCCGAGGGCCTGATCGACGCGTTGATCGACCGCGCCCGCGTGATCTTCGCGGACAGCCGGCTGCTGCGCGTCTACTGGTACGACGGCGCCCGGCGCCGCATCCACACCGCCGAACAGCAGGTCATCGCCGAGCTGCCCGACGTCAAGGTCCGCCTCGGCAACCTCAACGCCAACAACCAGCAAAAGGGCGTCGACTCGCTGATCCGCACGGACCTGGAGTCACTGGCGAGGCACCGCGCGATCAGCGACGCGGCCCTCCTCGGCGGCGACGAGGACCTGGTCTCGGCGGTCGAGGCCGCCCAGGGCTACGGCGCCCGCGTCCACCTCTGGGGCATCGAGGCACCCGAGGGCCGCAACCAGGCCGAACCGCTGCTCTGGGAGGTCGACAGCCAGCGCACCTTCGACCTCGACTTCTTCAAGCCGTACGTCTCCCGGCGTACGGCCGCCGCGTACGACGCCACCGGCACCGCCCGCCCCACCCGCGACGACGTCCGCTTCGTCGGCGCCCGGATCGCCGCCAAGTGGCTCGCCTCCCGGGGCCGGGAAGCCCTCGTGGAGCTGTTCCCCGGCCACCCCTACCTGCCCGGTTCCGTCGACCAGGACCTGCTGGTCGAGGCCGAGGAACTGCTCCAGTACTCCCTGCGCGGCCAGGCGGAGCTGCGCCGCGCGCTCAGGGACGGGTTCTGGGACCACCTGCGCACGCAGTACTAGCTAGGCCGGGTTCCCCAGGGCACCGGCGCTGTCGTCCCAGAAGTCGGCGAGCGCCCGCGCCGTCTCCAGGGGCCGGTCGGTGTTGGGGGAGTGCTCGGCGCCCTTGACGACCGTGCGCCGGGCTCCGAGCCGTACGGCCATGTCGTCCAGGAGCGGCAGCGGCCAGGTGTCGTCCCGCGCGCCCGACAGCACATGGAACGGCAGCGGCACGGCCGCCAGTTCGGCGACCCGGTCCGGCTCCCTGCACAACTGGCGCCCGGTGGCGAGCAGTTGGGCGGGCTTGGTGCCCAGCCAGCGGCGCCGCAGATCGGTCCGGTCGGCCAGTTTGGCGTCGAGCGCCGGCGTCTCGGTCTCCTCCGGCGGCTCCATCGCCTGGAGCGCCTCCCACACCTCCGCCATGCTCAGTACCGCCAGCGCGTCCCGGAGCAGTTTCACACGCTGCTGCTGGGGCGTCGAGATCTGCGCCGGGCCCGAGGCCATCAGGGTGAGCGACAGGAAGGGCGAGCGGTCGAGCAGCACGGCTGCGCGCGCGATCTGGCCGCCGAGGGAGTGGCCCAGCAGATGCACCGGGCCGCCGATCGCCTCCGCCTGCGCGAGGACGTCCCGCGCCAGTTCGCCCTGCGCGTAGGCCGACTCGTCCGTCACCGGGCCGTCCGACTCGAACTGGCCCCGCCCGTCGACGGCGACGGTCCGGTAGCCGCGCTCACCGAGCGGCACGTGCAGCGGATTGAAGTCCTCCTTGCTCCCGGTGAACCCCGGCAGCAGCAGTGCGACCCCCCTGGGCTCCACACCGGCGGCCACCGGCGCGTCGACCACGGCGAACTCCCCGCGCGCCGTCCGAAGGGCGTAGGCGCGGGCACCGGGGGGCGGGACAAAGGTGGAGGGCCTGCTCATGGGGAGAGGCTATCGGGGGGAGAGGCGCTCGGGAGGGGGCGGGGAGGGGGTGATGGGTGGCCTCGGATGCTGGGGTGCTGGGGTGCGGGGGGAGCGGGGTGTGTGTGGTGTATGGGGTGTGGGGGCTCCGGCTCGGGCGGAGACGCCGATGGCCGGGTCCACTGTCGTGAACCCGGCCATCGGACCGGAACTGATGCCCTGCCGTCGCCGCGCGTGCGGCGCCGGCTCAGGCCTCGGGCGCCTCCGCGGCGGCCGTGGCCTTGCGGGTCCGGCGCGGCTTGGGCGTCGTCGTACCGGCGCCGCTCTCACCGGCCGTCTCGGCAGCGGACTCCGCCGCCTTCCGGGTCCGGCGCCGCGGCTTGACCTCCGGCTCCTCGGTGGACTGCGCCGGAATCTCCGGAGCAGCCCCCTCGGCGGCCGTGGTCTTACGGGCCCGCCGCGCCTTCGGAGCGGCGACCGCTTCCCCGTCACCGGCGGCTTCGGCGGCGGCAGCCGTCTTGCGCGTCCGGCGCGGCTTGGCCTCGGCCTCGGCCTCGGGGGCCTCGGGCGTGGCTGCGGCGGTCTTCCGGGTCCGGCGCGGCTTGGCCTCCGCCTCGGCCCCGGCGGTCTCCGGCGCGGTCGCGGCGGTCTTGCGGGTGCGCTTGGGCTTGGCCTCCGCCTCGGCCTCGGGGGCTTCGGCGGCGGCAGCCGTCTTGCGCGTACGGCGCGGCTTGGCCTCGGCCTCGGCCTCGGGGGCCTCCACGGCAGCCGCGGTCTTGCGCGTACGGCGCGGCTTGGCCTCGGCTTCGGCCTCGGGGGCCTCCACGGCGGCAGCCGTCTTGCGCGTACGGCGCGGCTTGGCCTCGGCCTCGGCGGCTTCCGGCGCGGTCGCGGCGGTCTTGCGGGTGCGCTTGGGCTTGGCCTCCGCCTCGGCGGCCTCCGGTGCCGTGGCAGCGGCCTTCCGCGTCCGGCGCGGCTTGGCCTCCGCCTCGGCCTCGGGGGCCTCCACGGCAGCCGCGGTCTTGCGGGTGCGGCGCGGCTTGGCCTCCGTGCCCTCGGCGGTGTCCGCGGGGGCTTCGGCGGCGGCAGCCGTCTTGCGCGTACGGCGCGGCTTGGCCTCGGCCTCGGGGGCCTCCACGGCGGCAGCCGTCTTGCGGGTGCGGCGCGGCTTGGCCTCGGCCTCCGCCTCGGCGGCTTCCGGTGCCGCGGCAGCCGTCTTCCGCGTCCGGCGCGGCTTGGGCTCCTTCGCGGCGTCGGCCGTGTCCACGGCCGCTTCCGCCTCGGGGGCCGGCTCGGCCGTCTTCCGCGTACGGCGGCGCGGCTTGGCCTCCGTCGCCGGCGCGGCCTCGGGCGCGGACTCCGCCACCGGGGTGGCCGTCACCGCAGGCTCGGTCACTCGCTCGGGCGCGGGCTCCGTCACCGGGGCCGTAGCCTCCGGGGCCTCCGTCGTCGCCGAAGCCTCACTCGTCACCGGCTCGGTCGCCGACGACTTGCGCGTGCGGCGGCGGCGCGGCTTCTCCGGCGCCTCCTCCACGGCGGCGGGAGCCTCCACCAGGGCCACCGGCTCGACGGCGGGCGCCGTCTCGGTCGCCGTGGCGGCCGCAGCGGCCGTCACCGGCTGCGGGGCCGCTCCGCCGCGCGTACGGCGCCGGCGGCGCGGGGTACGGGTGGCGGCCTGGGCCTCCTCCGTCCCGGCGGCCTCGGTGGCCGGCGCGGTCACGGCGGGGGCCGCGTCCACCGGCGCTCCGCCGCGCGTACGGCGGCGCCGGCGCGGCGTACGGGCCGGACGCTCACGCTCGGCCGACGCCGAGCGGTCGGACGACTGGGCCCGGTCGCTCCGGTCGCTCCGGTCGTCCCGGCCACCGCGGCCACGGCCGCGCGCGCCCCGGCCGCCGGTCTCGCCCAGGTCCTCCAGCTCCTCCGCGTCCAGACCGGCACGGGTCCGCTCGGAGCGCGGCAGGATGCCCTTGGTGCCCTCGGGGATGCCCAGGTCGGTGAAGAGGTGCGGAGAACTGGAGTACGTCTCCACCGGGTCGTGGAAGTCCAGCTCCAGCGCCTTGTTGATCAGCTGCCAGCGCGGGATGTCGTCCCAGTCGACGAACGTGATCGCCGTACCCTTGGCGCCCGCCCGGCCGGTACGGCCGACGCGGTGCAGGTAGGTCTTCTCGTCCTCGGGGGACTGGTAGTTGATGACGTGGGTGACGCCCTCGACGTCGATGCCGCGCGCGGCGACGTCGGTGCAGACGAGGACGTCGACCTTGCCGTTGCGGAAGGCGCGCAGCGCCTGCTCGCGGGCGCCCTGGCCGAGGTCGCCGTGGACCGCGCCGGAGGCGAAACCGCGCCGCTGGAGCTGTTCGGCGATGTCGGCGGCCGTCCGCTTGGTACGGCAGAAGATCATCGCCAGGCCGCGGCCCTCGGCCTGCAGGATGCGGGCGACCATCTCCGGCTTGTCCATGTTGTGCGCGCGGTACACGAACTGCTTGATGTTCGCGACCGTGGCGCCCTCGTCGTCCGGCGCGGTGGCGCGGATGTGCGTGGGCCGGGACATGTAACGGCGCGCGAGGCCGATGACCGCGCCCGGCATGGTCGCCGAGAACAGCATGGTCTGGCGCTTGGCCGGCAGCATGTCGATGATCTTCTCGACGTCGGGCAGGAAGCCCAGGTCGAGCATCTCGTCGGCCTCGTCGAGGACCAGGCACTTGACGTGCTTCAGGTCCAGCTTCTTCTGGCCCGCGAGGTCCAGCAGCCGGCCCGGGGTGCCGACGATCACGTCGACGCCCTTCTTCAGGGCCTCGACCTGAGGTTCGTACGCCCGGCCGCCGTAGATCGCGAGCACGCGGACGTTGCGGGCCTTGCCCGCCGTCAGCAGGTCGTTGGTGACCTGGGTGCACAGCTCGCGCGTGGGGACCACGACGAGGGCCTGCGGGGCGTCGGTGAGGGCTTCGGGGGTGGCGCGCCCGGCCTCGACGTCGGCGGGGACGGTGACGCGCTCAAGGAGCGGAAGGCCGAAGCCCAGCGTCTTTCCGGTGCCGGTCTTGGCCTGGCCGATGACGTCCGTGCCGGACAGGGCTACGGGGAGCGTCATCTCCTGGATGGGGAAGGGGTTGATGATGCCGACGGCTTCCAGGGCCTCGGCGGTCTCGGGGAGGATCCCGAGTTCTCGAAACGTCGTAGTCAGGGTGCTGCCTCTTCTGTGTGCGCGGTGCGAGGCGAGCGCGGGGGTCATGTGCTGACCGTGCCGGGGGACGTCGGCCGCCGTACGGACGAACCACTCGGGCAAGCCGTAAGACACGGGACCTCTGCCGACGCTCTAGCGCTCGTACCACTGAGGGTCTCTCCCGTTGTCGTACGGTCTGAGCCGTACGGTCGTGGAGAGCTGTCGGGTCGGAGCCGATCGGGCCACCGACCGGGCATCCTCATGCGTGCGGCCTGTCGGGACACGTCGAACACCGTCGACGCACTCAGCAGGCGCATTACCACCATACCCCGGATCGACGCACATGCGATGGCCGATTCGGTCACGTAGTGGTGGTCACAGTGATCGGCCGGGGATCCGGGGTGATCGGCCGGGGACTTGAGCGTGCCGCCGAGCGGGCTATTGTGCGCCTCATGACTAGCTCTGACAAGCCTGAGAACGCGTCCGCCGAACCTTCCGGCCCCACCGGTGTCGCCGCCCAGGACTGGGCGCAGGCGTCCGCCGACCCGCAGTACCGCGCCGCCGTCGTGGACCTGCTCGGCGCGCTCGCCTACGGAGAGCTGGCGGCGTTCGAGCGGCTCGCGGAGGACGCCAAGCTGGCGCCCACCCTCGCGGACAAGGCGGAGCTGGCGAAGATGGCCTCGGCCGAGTTCCACCACTTCGAGCGGCTGCGGGACCGGCTGACCGGGATCGGCGAGGAGCCGACGGCCGCCATGGACCCGTTCGTGGCCGCGCTCGACGGCTTCCACCGGCAGACCGCGCCCTCGGACTGGCTGGAGGGACTGGTCAAGGCGTACGTCGGCGACTCGATCGCCAGCGACTTCTACCGGGAGGTCGCCGCACGCCTCGACTCCGACACGCGGGAGCTGGTGCTCGCCGTGCTGGACGACACCGGGCACGCCGGGTTCGCGGTGGAGAAGGTGCGGGCCGCCATCGACGCCGACCCGCGCGTCGGCGGTCGGCTGGCGCTGTGGGCGCGACGGCTGATGGGCGAGGCGCTGTCGCAGTCGCAGCGGGTGGTCGCCGAGCGGGACGCGCTGTCCACGATGCTCGTGGGGGGCGTGGCCGACGGTTTCGACCTCGCCGAGGTCGGCAGGATGTTCTCCCGGATCACCGAGGCGCACACCAAGCGGATGGCCGCGCTGGGCCTCGCGGCCTGAACTCGGGTACGGCCCCGGCCCGCGGTCCGGGCACCGGCCTTCCGGGTCCCTTGTGCCGGTGCTGATCGTCGGCTATGCCGGTGCCGATCGTCGGCGCAGGCGGCCCGCCGGGCGCAGCAGCAGGGACAGCGACGCCACCGAGATGACCGCGGCACCCAGCAGGCTGAGCAGAGCGGTGCCGGGTCCCAGGGCGGTCCGGGTGACGAAGTCGCCGAAGAGGGCTCCGGCCACGCCCGTCGAGAACACCAGGGGGCGGGCCGGCAGCCGGTGGGCGAGGCGGAGCGCCCCCGCCCAGGCGAGGATCAGACCGAGCACGGCGGAGCCGAGTGCTTCGAAGATCATGTCGGGGGTCCCTCCCACGGCCGGTCCGGCTCGACGGTTGTAGCCCGTCATACCCGTGACCTGCGGATTGCAATCCTTGGCTGTGGAGAAGTCGTGCTCCGTATGTGTGTACGGACGCGTGTACGCAGGTGTGTGCGAACCATGCGGAAGGGCCCGGCGGCACACGGCCGCCGGGCCCTTTCGACGACTTCGGCGCGGAGCGCGAAGCTTTCCGCTCAGAGCGCGCCGAAACCCACCTTGCGCACGGTCGGCTCGCCGATCTCCACGTACGCCAGCCGGTCCGTCGGCACCAGGACCTTGCGGCCCTTCTCGTCCTGGAGGCTGAGCAGCCCCGTCTTGCCGGCCAGCGCCTCGGCCACGATGCCCTCGACTTCCTCGACGCTCTGACCGCTCTCCAGAACGATCTCGCGGGGCGCGTGCTGCACGCCGATCTTGACCTCCACGGCTATGTCCCTCCGACGGTCAGTGATGTGCGCGATCAACCGCGCCGTACCCAGCACACATTAGCCCGGTGAGGGGATCCGCACGCCGCGGGAGGGAACGCCAGGAGCGAACACCGGGCGGGAACAAACCGGGGCCGCTCCCGGAACGGCCGACAGCGGCCCCGCAAGGCGCGTCCGTCAGTGGTGCTCGGTGCCGTGCAGCGGGAAGCCGGCGATGCCCCGCCAGGCCAGCGAGGCCAGCAGCTGCACCGCCTGATCGCGCGGGACGCTGCGGTCGCTGTGCAGCCAGGAGCGGGCGACCACCTGGGCGAGCCCGCCGAGGCCGGAGGCGAGCAGCATCGACTCCGCACGGGACAGGCCGGTGTCCTCCGCGATCACGTCGCAGATCGCCTCGGCGCACTCGTTGGTGACCTTGTCCACACGCTCGCGCACCGCGGGCTCGTTGGTCAGGTCGGACTCGAAGACCAGCCGGAAGGCCCCGCCGTCGTCCTCCACATAGGCGAAGTAGGCGTCCATCGTCGCCCGGACGCGCTGCTTGTTGTCGGTGGTCGACGCCAGCGCGCTGCGCACGGCCTGGATCAGCGACTCGCAGTGCTGGTCCAGCAGCGCGAGATAGAGGTCGAGCTTGCCGGGGAAGTGCTGGTAGAGCACCGGCTTGCTCACCCCGGCCCGCTCGGCGATGTCGTCCATCGCCGCCGCGTGGTACCCCTGCGCGACGAATACCTCCTGAGCGGCGCCCAACAGCTGGTTCCGCCGGGCTCGGCGCGGCAGACGGGTGCCGCGCGGGCGTGCCGCCTCAGTTTGCTCGATGGCTGTCACGCCGCCTCCCAAAGTCGTCCACATGCGGTCTCGGCCGCGCGGCCATCGTACTTTTCGGTAACAGTGGTGTGCGCGGTGCGAGCGCAGAATTTCACGTACCGGACGACGGCGAAAGCCGTGCGGCGTCCCGAGGCGGTCGGCCGGGGTCCCGCGAAGTCAGCGGTAGTCGTCCTCGTCGAGCGCGACGACGCGTGCCTGCTCCATGAGATCGGCCTCGTTCCCCCGCTCCGGGTCCAGACCCGTCAGGGGGTCGTCGCGATCCGGCGCGATGTCCGTGTGCTGCTCGGCGGCGTCCACCTCGGGCGCCTCGACGCCGAACTCCGTGGCCGCCGCGGCCTCCAGCTCCTCGATGTCCTCGATCGCGTCGGGCTCTGTGGGGTCATAGGCCATGGTGGGCTCCCTTCCTACGAACGTCCCTGGAGACAGCAGGGGCCACACGCGGGTGCCCTCTGTACGAGCCTAGGAGACTGCTGACCCGGACGCCATGCCATCAGGCCCGTCCGCTGTCCGGTTCTCCATCCGGTTACGTTTCACTCTGTGATGGCGAACACATGAATCCGGACGTGATCACCTCGTAACATTGCCGCATGTCTTCGACCGAGTCGCCGTCCGTGCCGGCCGCCAGTGTTCTTCCCCGAGTGGCGCCCGTCCGGGTCGGTGAGGGCGAGCGACTGCGGTCCGTGGGGCTGCCCGGTGTCACGCTGACGGTCCGTTCCCGGCAGCCCGCGCGCGAGGGCCTGCCGCCCGCGCTCTACGTCCACGGACTCGGCGGTTCCTCGCAGAACTGGTCGCCGCTGATGGCCGAGCTGGCCGACGTCGTGGACAGCGAGGCGGTGGACCTGCCGGGCTTCGGCGACTCCCCGCCCCCGGACGACGGCGACTACTCCGTCACCGGGCACGCGCGCGCGGTCATCCGCTATCTCGACGCGGCCGGCCGCGGCCCGGCCCACCTCTTCGGCAACTCGCTCGGCGGCGCGGTCGCCACGCGCGTGGCCGCCGTGCGCCCCGACCTCGTCCGCACGCTCACGCTCGTCTCGCCCGCCCTGCCGGAACTGCGCATCCAGCGCACGGCGGTGCCGACCGGGCTGCTCGGTGTGCCCGGGATCGCCGCCCTGTTCACCCGCCTCACCAAGGAGTGGACCCCCGAGCAGCGGGTGCGCGGGGTGATGGGGCTGTGCTACGGCGACCCCGGGAAGGTGACGCCGGAGGCGTTCCGGCAGGCCGTGGAGGAGCTGGAGCGGCGGCTGCGGCTGCCGTACTTCTGGGACGCGATGGCCCGTTCGGCGCGCGGCATCGTCAACGCGTACACGCTCGGCGGACAGCACGGGCTGTGGCGCCAGGCCGAACGGGTGCTGGCCCCCACCCTGCTGATCTACGGCGGCCGGGACCGGCTCGTCGGCTTCCGCATGGCCCGCAAGGCCGCCGGTGCCTTCCGCCACTCCCGGCTGGTGACCCTGCCGGACGCCGGGCACGTGGCGATGATGGAGTACCCCGACGTGGTCGCCGGGGCGTTCCGGGAACTGCTCGCGCAGCCGGCCGACGCCGGCGGCACCGCCCCGGACGCGAGGAGCTGAGGGCCAGGGTGGGACGCCACAGCCGCCGCGGACCGGCCCCCAGGACCGAGACGACGGACATAACACCGGAACGCACCGGCAGACACGGCAACCGCGCCGACGGCCGGCAGCACACGATGCCCGGGGCACCGGTCGGCGACTCGCCCGGGCCGGGCACTCCTGGGCTGCCCGACGGCACTCCGGCCGTACGGAGGCTCGCGGAGGGAGCCGCCCGGGTCCAGGGCGCGCCTGGGCCGTCCGGCGACGGCTCCGCGCAGGGCCTGCCGGGGGTTTCCGGCGCTGCCTGGGCACCCGACGGACCCCGGCGGCCCGACGGCGCTCCCGCGCGGGGCACGTCCGGAGCCCCTGTCGGCGCCACCGCGCACGGCGCGCCCGGGTCCCCTGCCGGTACCCCTGCGCACGGCACGTCCGGGGGCCATTCCGGTGGTCCCGCGCATGGCGCGCCCGGGTTCTCCGACGGTGCGCCCGCGTACGGCATGGCGGACGGCCACGGTGCCGCTCCCGCGCATGGCACGGCCGATGGCCACGATGCCGCTTCCGCGCACGGCGCGCACGGCGCGTCCGGGGCTGTCGACGGCACTCGCGCGCGCGGTGTGCCGAGTCGTCCCGAGGGTGGTACCGAAGGTGGTTCCGCGCGGGGCGGGCACCCTGAGCAGCGGGAAGCCGGGGGCGGCTGGGGCGAGTTCGGCGGTAAGGCCGGGGCCGGTGGGCCCGGTGTGGTGCTGCCGCGGCAGCGGCAGGCGGGGTCGGCCGGTGCGCGGCGCGGCTCCGGGCCGGGTCCCCGTCAGGAGTACCTCGAAGCCTTCGACGGCGCCGGCGCCGTCGAAGGACCGGGCACCGGTCCGCGCGGTGCCGGGCCCCGGAGCCCCGGCGGCTCCGGTACCGGCACCGGCCCCGCCCCTCGTACGACCGGGCAGCCGGCCGAGCCGCCGCAGGCGTCCGGCACCGGTGTGCCCGCGCCGCGTGGCGGTGGCAAGGGGCGGGCCTTCACCGGCATCGCGGCGGCCGCCGTCACCACCGTGCTCGCGGTGATGGTCGCCGGCCAGGTGACCAAGGCGCGGGACGACGGCGACGTACGGTCGCGGTCCGCCACCGGCCACGCGCACGACACCCGGACCACCGGCGAGTCGGCGCCGTCCGCCGTGCCGAGCGCGGCGCCCCTGACGTACGACCAGAAGATGAGCCGTACGTATCCGCTCGGCGCGACGCTGAGCGGGTCCGGAAAGTTCGACGCCGTGCCCGGCTTCGACAAGGCGCCCGGTACCGGGCAGAAGTACCGCTACCGCGTCGATGTCGAGCAGGGGCTGGGGCTGGACGGCGCCCTGTTCGCCGAGGCCGTGCAGAAGACACTCAACGACCCGCGCAGCTGGGCCCACGGCGGTGCGCGCACCTTCGAGCGCGTCTCCTCCGGCTCGCCCGACTTCGTGATCACGCTGGCCAGCCCCGGCACCACCGCCAAGTGGTGCGCCAAGTCGGGTCTGGACACGACCGAGGACAACGTTTCCTGCGACTCGGCCGCGACCGAACGCGTCATGATCAATGCGTATCGGTGGGCTCAAGGAAGCCCGACGTACGGTGAACGGATCCATGCGTACCGGCAGATGTTGATCAACCATGAGGTCGGTCATCGGCTCGGCCACGGACACGTCACCTGCGAGAAGAACGGCGAACTGGCGCCGGTGATGCAGCAGCAGACCAAGTTCCTGGACCACGACGGGATCCACTGCCGGGCCAACCCCTGGCCGTATCCGGGGAGTTGACAGGCGCTGCTCATGTCACATTGACATAAGCCCGTATGGTCACTCATATTTCTGCGCATGTGGTCTAGTCATGCCGCCCCCGCGAGCGCCGCCATCGAGCTGGCGCTCTTCGGCGTGACCGCACTCTGCGTGGCCGACATCCACTGTCGCTGACGCCGCCTCCCCGGCGTTAGCGTCGCGACTGTTCACCCCTTTTCTCCGTGACCGTGTCACGGATTTTCCGACGACCCGACGCCGGGACCGACGTCTGTCCGCAGTCGTCTCACTCCTCGTCTACATGTCTCACCTGTCGAGAAACCTCGACTCGCCCGTCGAGCGACACGTTGATCAACCATCGATAACCCTCGATCAACCCTCGATCCACTCGACTCGTTCCGACTCGTCATCCCGAGAGGTCGTCATTCCGATGCGTCAACCCTCCGTCAGAGCGCGCCGCCTGGCAGCGGCATCCGTCAGCCTGGTCGTGGCAGCGGGCGTCGCCGCCTGCGGCCCGGAGGACAGCGATGCCAAGGGCTCCGGTGGCGACTCCACGCCCCGCAAGGGCGGCACGCTCACGATCCTGAACTCCCAGCCGCAGAGCGACTTCGACCCCGCGCGCCTGTACACCTCCGGCGGCGGAAACGTCCCCTCGCTGGTCTTCCGCACCCTCACCACGCGCAACCGCGAGAACGGCGAGGCCGGCGCCGAGGTCGTACCGGACCTCGCCACCGACACGGGCCGCCCCAACAAGGACGCGACCGTGTGGACGTACACCTTGAAGAAGGGCCTCAAGTACGAGGACGGCACGCCGATCACCTCGGCCGACATCAAGTACGGCATCGAGCGCTCCTTCGCCCCCGAACTCTCCGGCGGCGCCCCCTATCTGCGGGACTGGCTGGCCGGTGCCGCCGACTACCAGGGGCCGTACAAGGACAAGAAGGGCCTGTCGGCGATCGAGACGCCGGACGAGCGGACCATCGTCTTCCATCTGAACAAGCCCGAGGGCGAGTTCCCGTACCTCGCCACCCAGACGCAGTTCACCCCGGTGCCCAAGGACAAGGACACCGGCACCAAGTACGAGTCGCACCCGGTCTCCTCCGGCCCGTACAAGGTCGTCAAGAACGAGAACGACGGCGAGCACCTCGTTCTGGAGCGCAACCCGAACTGGTCGCCGGCGACCGACGCCGAGCGCAAGGCGTACCCGGACACCGTCGACGTGCGCTCCGGGCTCGACTCCTCGGTGATCAACCAGCGGCTGTCCGCGTCCCAGGGAGCGGACGCGGCAGCCGTCACCACGGACACCAACCTCGGCCCCGCCGAACTCGCCAAGGTGAGCGGTGACAAGGAGCTGGCCGCCCGCGTGGGCACCGGTCGCTTCGGTTACACCAACTACCTCGCGTTCAATCCGAAGGTGAAGCCGTTCGACAACCCCAAGGTGCGCCAGGCGATCGCCCACGCCATCGACCGCTCCTCCGTGGTCAACGCGGCCGGCGGCAGCGCCCTCGCGGAGCCCGCCACCACCTTCCTGCCGAACCAGAAGTCCTTCGGCTACACGCCGTACGACCCGTTCCCGGCCGGCGCCTCCGGCGATCCGGCGAAGGCCAGGGAGCTGCTGGCGCAGGCCGGTCACAAGAACGGGCTCACCATCACGCTGACCCACTCCAACAGCAAGGACTTCGAGACCAGCCCGGAGATCGCCACCGCCGTCCAGGACGCGCTCAAGAAAGCCGGCATCACGGTCAGGCTCCAGGGCCTGGAGGACAACGACTACAAGGACAAGATCCACAATGTGAAGTCCGAGCCGGGTCTCTTCCTCGCCCACTGGGGCGCGGACTGGCCGTCCGGCGGTCCTTTCCTCGCCCCCATCTTCGACGGCCGGCAGGTCGTCAACGATGGAGCGAACTTCAACACGGGCCTGCTCAACGACAAGTCGGTCAATGACGAGATTGACGCGATCAACAAGTTGACCGACCTTGACGCCGCCGCCCGGCGCTGGGGTGCACTGGACAAGAAGATCGGCGAGAAGGCCCTCGTCGTGCCGCTGTTCCACCCGGTCTACAAGCGTCTGTACGGCAAGGACGTCAAGAACATCGTCATCAGCGACTGGACCGGTGTCCTGGACGTCTCCCAGGTCGCGGTGAAGTAGCGCCGTGAGCGAGGCACTTGTCGCCGTCGGGACCGCCGGGACGGACACCACCGTCCCGGCGGTCTCGGGGGCCCGCCAGTTCTGGCGCCGGCTGCGGGCGCAGCGCGCCGCTCTCGTCGCCGCCGTCGTGGTCGCCCTGCTCGTCCTGGTCGCGCTCGCCGCGCCGCTGCTCACCGCCCTGGAGGGCCAGGACCCCACCACCTACCACCCCGACCTGATCGACTCCGCCCGCGGAGGCGTGCCCATCGGCTCCTTCGGCGGCGCGAGCGCCGACCACTGGCTGGGTGTCGAACCGCAGACCGGACGGGACATGTTCGCCCGGCTGGTCTACGGCGCGCGGGTCTCCCTGGGCGTGGCGCTGGGCGCCATGGTGGTCCAGGTCCTCCTCGGTGTCGCGATGGGCGTGGCCGCCGGGCTGGGCAACCGCTGGGTCGACCTGGTCCTGAGCCGGATCACCGACATCTTCGTGTCGATGCCGCTGATGATCATGGCGCTGGCCCTGCTGGCCGTCGTACCCGACGGCTTCCCCCGGCCGGTCCTGGTCGCGCTGATCCTCGCCCTGGTCGCCGGATGGTCCACGATGGCGAAGATGGTGCGCGCGCAGACGCTCGCCCTGAAGAGCCTCGACTACGTCTCCGCCTCCCGGCTCAGCGGATGGAGCAGCCGGCGGACCGCCGTACGCGAACTCCTCCCGGGCCTCGCCGCGCCGGTCATCACCTACGCCGCGCTGCTGGTCCCGGGGAACATCAGCGCCGAGGCGGCCCTGTCCTTCCTCGGCGTCGGCGTCAAGCCGCCCACCCCGTCCTGGGGCCAGATGCTCACCAGCGCCGACGTCTGGTACGAGGCGGCCCCGCAGTACCTGCTGCTGCCCGCCCTCGCCCTGTTCGTGACCGTGTTCGCGATGACCGTCCTCGGCGACGGCGTCCGCGTCGCCCTCGACCCGCGCGCCGCCTCCCGGCTGCGCGTCGGCACCGGCCGCAAACGGGAGGCCCGCGCCGAGACGGCCGTACCCGTACCGGCCACCGCGCCGCGGTCCGTGCCGGAGAAGGAGGAGGGGGCGTGAACGGCTTCCCCGGTTTCGTCCTGCGCCGGCTCGCCGGCGCCGTGGTCACCCTGTTCGTGCTCTCGGTGATCATCTACGTGGTCTTCTACGTCACCCCCGGCAACGTCGCCCAGATCACCTGCGGCCCGCGCTGCTCCCCGGCCCAGGTCCACCAGGTGGCCCTGCAACTCCACCTCGACGACCCGCTGTACGTGCGCTACTGGCACTTCCTCCAAGGTGTCTTCGCAGGCCAGGACTACTCCACGGGCACCTCCGTGGAGCACTGCGCGGCGCCCTGCCTGGGCCAGTCGTACCAGACCGGCCGGGAGGTCACCGACATCGTCCTGGCCAAGCTGCCGGTGAGCTTCTCGCTGGTGTCCGGCGCGATGGTGATCTGGCTGCTGCTCGGCGTCGGCACGGGCGTGCTGTCCGCCTGGCGGCGCGGCCGGCTCTCCGAGCGCGTGCTGACCGCGGTCACCCTCGCGGGCGTCGCCACCCCCGTCTTCGTCATCGGGCTGGTCCTGATGATCGTCGTCTGCGGCGAGCTGCGGCTGCTGCCCTTCCCGCAGTACGTGGACTTCACCGACGATCCCGAACAGTGGGCGTGGAACCTGCTGCTGCCCTGGCTGTCCCTCGCCCTCATCGAGGCGGCCGGCTTCGCCCGGCTGACCCGGGCGACGATGCTGGAGACGCTGGCCGAGGACCACATCCGCACCTTCCGCGCCTACGGCGTCGGCGAACGCGCGGTGATCGCCCGGCACGCGCTGCGCGGCGCGGCGGCCTCCGTCATCGCGCTCAACGCGGTCACCGTCGGCTCGGCCATCGGCGGCGCCGTCCTGACCGAGACCCTGTTCGGCCTGCCCGGCATCGGCCAGGAACTGGTACGCGCGGTCAAGGTCGTCGATCTGCCGGTGGTCGTCGGCATGGTCCTGGTGACCGGCTTCTTCGTGGTCCTCGCCAACGCCGTCGCGGACATCCTGTACGCGATGGCCGACCGACGGGTGGTGCTCGCATGAGCCTGGTGGAAGTGACGGACCTGACCGTCGAGTTCGGGGCCCTGCGCGCCGTCGACGGGCTCTCCTTCAGCCTGGCGGAGGGCGCCGCCCTCGCCCTGGTCGGTGAGTCCGGCTCCGGCAAGTCCACGGTCGCGGGCGCCCTGCTGGGCCTGCACCGGGGCACCGGCGCCCGCGTCGGCGGCTCGGTCCGGGTGGCCGGCACCGACGTCCAGGCGGCCGGTGACGAGGAGCTGCGCCGGCTGCGCGGCGCCAAGGCGGCCATGGTCTTCCAGGACCCGCTGTCCTCACTCGACCCGTACTACGCGATCGGCGACCAGATCGCCGAGGTGTACCGCGTCCACGCGCGCGTCACGCGCCGCGCCGCACGCGCGCGTGCCGTCGACGTACTGGACCGGGTCGGGATTCCGGACGCGGCACGGCGGGCCCGCTTTCGGCCGCACGAGTTCAGCGGCGGCATGCGCCAGCGCGCCCTCATCGCCATGGCCCTGGCCGGCGAGCCGGACCTGCTGATCGCCGACGAGCCGACGACCGCCCTCGACGTCACCGTCCAGGCCCAGATCCTCGATCTGCTGCACGCCCTGCGCGCGGAGACCGGGATGGGCCTGCTGCTCGTCACCCACGACGTCGGCGTGGCCGCCGAGAGCGTGGACGACATCCTCGTCATGCGGCACGGCAGAGCCGTCGAGCGCGGCCCGGTCGGCGCCGTCCTCGCCGCGCCCGCGGAGCCGTACACCTGCGAACTGCTCGACGCCGTCCCGCGCGTGGACGCCCGCCGGACCGGTTCCCCGGCCACCGGCGAGGTCGTGCTGGAGGCCACCGGGGTGCGGCGCGAGTTCGGGCGCGGCAGGCGGGTGTTCGCGGCCGTGGACGACGTCTCGGTGACCGTCCGGCGCGGGGAGACCCTCGGCGTGGTCGGCGAGAGCGGCAGCGGCAAGACGACGCTCGGCCGCATGCTGGTCGGGCTGCTGGAGCCGACCGCCGGCGAGATCCGCTACGAGGGGCGCCGGCACACCGGGGTGAACCCGGCCGTCCAGATGGTCTTCCAGGACCCCGCCTCCTCCCTCAACCCCCGCCGGAGCGTCGGCGAGTCCATCGCCGACCCGCTCCGCGCCCGGGGCGAACGCGACGAGGAGCGCATCCGCGGGCGGGTGTCGGAGCTGCTGGAGCGCGTGGGGCTCGAACGGGCGCACTACGACCGCTACCCGCACGAGTTCAGCGGCGGTCAGCGCCAGCGCGTCGGCATCGCGCGGGCGCTCGCCGCCGAGCCGCGCGCCCTCGTCTGCGACGAGCCGGTCTCCGCGCTCGACGTCACCACCCAGGCCCAGGTGGTCGCCCTGCTGGGCGAACTCCAGCGGGAACTCGGCCTGGCGCTGGTCTTCATCGCACACGACCTCGCCGTGGTCCGCCAGGTCAGCGACCGGGTCGCGGTGATGCGGCGCGGCCGGCTCGTCGAGTACGGGCCCGCCGACGAGGTCTACGACAGCCCGCGCGAGCCGTACACCAGGCAGCTCCTGGCCGCCGTACCCGCGCTGGACCCGGAACTGGCGGCCCGGCGGCGCGCCGCCCGGCACGAACCGGCGGCGGCCTAGGACCCGCCGTCATACCCCTGCCCGCCCCGGACGCCGTAACGTCTCGCGCTCGCGCGTTCACCGTGTGACGTATTAGCGCGGGCGAACGCGACCCGCACGCGAAAGTTACGACCGTTCACCCCTTTTGGTGGTGCGACGGACAACCGTCCGTCGCACCCCCGCCTCGTCCCCTTACGTTCATCCCGCTGCGAGCCGCCGGCCCGACGGCGGCTCCCGAGACGGGAGACCGGGGGTGCACACGTGCGCATGGGGCTGCTTACCGAGGGTGGCTATCCGTATGTGAGCGGTGACGCCGGGCTCTGGTGCGACCGGCTGGTGCGCGGGCTTGAGCAGCACGAGTTCGACGTCTACGCGCTCGGCCACGGCCCGCGCCAGGAGGCCGGGAACCGCCGTGTCCCACTGCCGCCACAGGTCCGCCGGGTGCGTACGGCGCCGCCGTGGACGGCCGAGGAGCCCGCCTACGGCCGGCGCGCCCGCCGACGCTTCGCCGAGTGCTACGAGGAACTGGCCGGGGCGGTGTGCGCGGGCGCCGGGACCGCCGGGAACGTGCCCGGGACGGAGGCGCCGGTCGCGGCCGGAAACCTGGCGGACCGTTTCGGCAGTGCGCTGTACGGGCTCGCCGAACTCGCCCGCGACAAGGGCGGACTGGGCGGCGCCCTGCGCTCGGACATCGCCGTACGCGCCCTGGAGCGAGCCTGCCGCGCCCCCCGGGCGCTGTGCACGGCGCATGAGGCGCGGGTATCCGACCTGCTCACCATCGCCGCCCACCTCGAACGCGCCCTGCGCCCTCTCTCGCTCGACTGGTACGACGACGACGCCCTCGGCGCGGCCGACCTCTGCCACGCCACCACGGGCGGCCCGCCCGCCCTCTGCGGGCTGCTCGCCCGGCACTTCCACGGTGTGCCGCTGCTCGTCACCGAGTACGTCGTGCACCTGCGCACGCACTACCTGACGTCCGGCCCGCACACCGCCGCCCCCGCCGTACGCGCCGTGCTCGCCGCCTTCCACGGCCGGCTCACGGCCGAGGTGTACCGCGCGGCCGCACTCCTCACCGCGGGCGACGCGCACGCGCGCCGCTGGCAGGAACGGTGCGGTGCCGACCGGGCCCGGATCCGCACGGTGTACCCCGGCACGGCGCCCGAACCGTACGCGGAGGCCGGCGAGTCGACGCCGTGGACCGACCCGGACACGCTGGTCTGGGCCGGTCCGGTGCACCCGGCCAAGGACCTGGAGACCCTGCTGCACGCCTTCGCCGAGGTCCGCCGGGAGGAGCCCAAGACACGCCTGCGCGTCGTGGGGGCGCCGTCCGGCACCGAGGGCGCGGCCTATCTCGGTCACTGCCGGGAACTGGCCGCGCGGCTGTTCCCCGGCGGGACGGAGGGCGACCGTCCGGTCTCCTTCGAGGAGACGGGGGCGCCGGACGCGTACGCCGCCGGAGCGGTCGTCGTCCACTCCGGCGGGGCGGACGGTTTCCCGGCCGGCCTGGTGGAGGCCATGCTCAGCGGCCGGGCCACGGTGTCGGCGGACGTGGGCGCGGTCGCGGAGGTCATCGGCGGCACGGGACTGGTCGTACCGCCGTACGACCCCAGGGCACTCGCGGAGGCGTGCGTGGTGCTGCTGCGCGACCCCGAGCGCCGTGCGCGCCTGGGTGCCGCCGCGCGCGCCAGGGCGCTCGAACTGTTCACCGCGGAGCGGAACATCGCGGCGTTTCACGGCATCTACCTGGAGATCGTCTCGCGCTGCCCGGTCCGCCGGGCCGCTCCGGACGAGCCCCGTCCCTTCGCGGCCCCCGCCGAGTCCCTCGGCGCGGGCCACTGGACCGGTCCCGCGGACCGCGTTCTGCCCCGCGGTGTCCCCGCCTGGGCGGCGGACACCACCCGGCCGTCGGTGGAGGAGGCACGATGAGACACCCGGAGCGCCGGACGCCCGGCAGCGCAGCGGATTCGGGCCGGACCGCAGAGCCCACCGCCGAGCCCCGGGAGGGGCGCGGCGAGCCGGGCGGGCCGGCCGCCGGAACGGTGGACGACCCCGGCGACGGCGCCCTGGCCCGGAGAGACCCGGCCGGTTCGGACCACCCGGCGATGCCGAGCGGCGCGGACCCGTGGGACGCCCGGTCGGGGCAGTGGGTGCCGACGGGTCGGGTGTCGGGACGGGACGGCGTGTCGGGGGAGCCGTCGGGGGCGGGCCGGTTGCCGGGGGAGCCCTCGGGGGAGGAGCGGTTGTCGGCCGGCCCCTTGTCTGCGGGTGCGCAGGGCTTCGGGCGCGCCTTCGACCCGTTGGCAGGTCCGGCCGGCCGGGGGGCTGGGAGCGGTCCCGCACCGTCTGCCGGCTTCGGCGGGCAGTCGCGGGACCGGGGTGTTCCGTACGGGTCCGGAGACCCGGTGAAAGCCCTGCTGCACCGGCACCGGGGGCTGTGCGAGCGGGCCGTGGACCCGTTGGAGATCGCCGTGGGGCTGGAGGCGTACGGCATCACCGACCGGACCGCCGCCCACTACCGCCACCGTGACGTCTTCTCGCTCGCCGAGGAACTGCACGCGCGCGTGCCGCGCGACACCGAGCGGCCCTCGGACGCGGGGGCCCAGCCCCCGCCGGTGCCCCGGGTCCGAGCCGGCTGGCTCCTGCTCACCCTCCTGCCCGGTGCGCTCGGCGCGGTCACGGTGACCGGACTGCGCCTCGCCCAGGGGACCCCGCGCCTGCTGGTGTCAGTCGGCGGCCTCCTCGCCGTAGCCCTCGCCACACGCGCGGCACTGCGCCACGGCCCGCTCGCCGGACCGCCGGGCACGCGCGCGTGGCGTACCGCGCCCGGTACCCGCGCGGGGCGCACCCCGCCCCACACTCACGCGGGGCGCACCACCGTCGGCACGCGCGCGTGGACGCTCTGGCTGCTCGGGTACGCCCTCCTCGGTGACGGTCTCCTCCACGCCGTCCTGTCGGGCGGCCCCGACGCCCCGCCCACCGGCGCCCCGGACGGCCCCTGGCCCACGGCCACCGCACCCGCCCTGGCCCTCCTGCTGGCCTGCGCCCCCGCGGCCTGGTGCGCGCACCTCCTCGCCGCCGGCGCCCACCGCGGGCTCGCCGGCAGCCGGACCCTGAGGCAGTTCACGGCCGCCGTCACACCCCTGCTGCTCGGCGCGTACGCCCTGTTCCTGACCGCGCTCGCCGTCCTGCTCGCGCTGTGCGGCACCGCCCTGCACCAGCCCGCGGCCTACCCGCAGGCCCTCACCCTGGGTGCCCTGCTGCTGCCCGCCCGCCTGCTCACCACGCGCCACCACCGGCGCGCCCCCGCGCGTGCGCTGGGCGCCGTCGCGCTGGTGGAGGCGCTGGCCCTGGCGTTGCCGGTGGCCGCCCGGCTGCCCGGCTGTGCCTTCCTGGCGGTGCCGGTCCAGACCCTCGTAGACGCCTGGGGCGAGACCGCCGTACCGGCCCTCGCCTGCGGTACCGCGGCCCTGGCCCTGCTGTGGCACGCCGGCCGCACCCTCACCCGGGCCTCGGCCCACGCTCCCACGGGAGCACCCCGGTGAATGCCCCGCCCGCCGCCGGCCCGACCCACTCGCCGCAGGCATCCGCAGCATCCCTCTGCGGGCATGCGCACCATCCCTCTGAAGGAGAACACCAGATGACCACCTCCCGACCCGGAGCGTCCGGAGCCACCGGAACCGCCGGAGCGTCCGGAGCAGCCGCACGAGCCGTCGAAACGGCCGGTACCACCGGCGCGCACACCCCGGGAGCCGCCCGATGAGGGTCCTGCTGATCGGAGCCAACGGATTCATCGGCCGCTTCGTCGCCGACCGCCTGCTCGCCGACCCGGCCGTCCAGCTCACCGCGCTCGGCCGCGGCGACGACGCCGACGTCCGCTTCGACCTCGCCACCGGCAGCCCGGGCGCACTCACCCGCTTCCTGGACGCGGTCCACCCCGGGGTCGTCATCAACTGCGCCGGCGCGACCCGCGGCGGCGCCCGCGAACTCACCCGGCACAACACCGTCGCCGTGGCCACGGTCTGCGAGGCGCTGCGCCGCAGCGGCTGCGGTGCCCGCCTGGTGCAGATCGGCTGCGGTTCCGAGTACGGCCCCAGCCAGCCCGGCTCCTCCACGCCCGAGGACGCCGTACCGCGCCCCGGCGGCCCCTACGGCGTCAGCAAGCTCGCCGCGACCGAACTGGTCCTCGGCTCCGGCCTGGACGCGGTCGTCCTGCGGGTCTTCTCGCCGGCCGGCCCCGGCACCCCGGCCGGCTCCCCGCTGGGCCGGCTCGCCGAGGCCATGCGCCGCGCCATGCAGTCCGGCGACGGCGAACTCAAGCTCGGCGGCCTCGGCGTCCAGCGCGACTTCGTCGACGTACGCGATGTGGCCCGGGCCGTGCACGCCGCCTCGCTGTCGGCCGCGCAAGGTGTCATCAACATCGGCTCCGGCCGCGCCGTCCGCCTCAGGGACGCCGCCGCCGTGCTCGCGCGCGTGGCCGGATACGGCGGCGCCCTCCACGAACTGGACACCCCGCCCGGGCCGCTGCGCACCGCCCTCGGGCATCCCCGCGCCGACGCCGACCACACGCCCCCGGTGGCCTATCCCTACCCGGACGGCTGCGGCAGCTGGCAGCAGGCCGACGTACGCACCGCCCGCGACCGCCTCGGCTGGCGGCCCCGCATCAATCTCGAAGAGTCCCTGGCCGACATCTGGATGGAGGCGGCCTGCCGCATCTGACCAGTGCCGGCGCCCGGACGGACCGGCCCCCCGGGGACGATGCCCGGCTGCTGGGACGACTTCGTCTCGCGCCTCGGAACGGGTGTCTCGGAATGAAGAAGGGCGTGGCAGTGTTACGAGGAGAACAACTGTAGTGATTGACCGACCAACGGAGTCCCCGTGTCGCTGCCACCCCTGGTCGAGCCGGCTTCCGAGCTCACCGTAGACGAGGTTCGCAGGTACTCCCGCCACCTGATCATCCCCGATGTGGGCATGGACGGGCAGAAGCGGCTGAAGAACGCCAAGGTGCTCTGTGTGGGCGCCGGCGGCCTGGGCTCGCCGGCGCTGATGTACCTGGCCGCCGCGGGCGTGGGCACCCTCGGCATCGTGGAGTTCGACGAGGTCGACGAGTCGAACCTGCAGCGCCAGATCATCCACAGCCAGTCCGACATCGGCCGCTCCAAGGCCGAGTCGGCCCGTGACACCGTCAAGGGCATCAACCCGTACGTGAACGTGATCCTTCACGAGGAGCGGCTCGAAGCCGACAACGTGATGGACATCTTCAGCCAGTACGACCTGATCATCGACGGCACCGACAACTTCGCGACCCGCTACCTGGTCAACGACGCGTGTGTGCTGCTGAACAAGCCGTACGTCTGGGGCTCGATCTACCGCTTCGACGGCCAGGCGTCCGTCTTCTGGTCCGAGCACGGCCCCTGCTACCGCTGCCTGTACCCGGAGCCGCCGCCCCCCGGCATGGTCCCCTCCTGCGCCGAGGGCGGCGTGCTGGGCGTGCTGTGCGCGTCGGTCGGCTCCATCCAGGTCAACGAGGCCATCAAGCTCCTCGCCGGCATCGGTGATCCGCTGGTCGGCCGCCTGATGATCTACGACGCCCTGGAGATGCAGTACCGCCAGGTCAAGGTCCGCAAGGACCCCAACTGCGCGGTCTGCGGCGAGAACCCGACCGTCACCGAGCTGATCGACTACGAGGCCTTCTGCGGCGTCGTCTCCGAGGAGGCCCAGGCGGCGGCGATCGACTCCACGATCACTCCCAAGCAGCTCAAGGAGTGGATCGACGACGGCGAGAACATCCAGATCATCGACGTCCGCGAGCCGAACGAGTTCGAGATCGTCTCCATCCCGGGCGCCACGCTGATCCCGAAGAACGAGTTCCTGATGGGCACCGCCCTGGAGAACCTCCCGCAGGACAAGAAGATCGTCCTGAACTGCAAGACGGGTGTCCGCAGTGCGGAAGTCCTCGCGGTCCTGAAGTCCGCCGGCTTCGCCGACGCGGTCCACGTCGGCGGCGGAGTCATCGGCTGGGTCAACCAGATCGAACCCCACAAGCCGGTCTACTGACCAACGGTCCCGCCGACCGGCGGGTCTGAAGAAGCCCACGGCTCTGAACTGCCCAGCTGCCGTGGGCTTCTGTCGTGGTGGGTCGGCGTCGGGCGCCCTCGCACGGCCCGGAGACGGCCCGGCCCGGACCATGCGGGGCCTGATGAAGACGGCGCCGGTCCGCGGGCCGGCCGGCGCGGGACGGGCTGGAGGACGCGGCAGCCGGTTCGTTATGGGCAGACCTTGCCGTCCCTCGGTATCGATCCCTCCAGCAGGTAGGTGTTCACCGTCGTGTCGACGCAGTCGCTGCCGCCGGCGTACGCCCCGTGGCCCTCTCCCTTCCAGGTGAGCTGGATGCCGACTCCTCGGCCCAGTTCGGCGGCCATCTCGCGGGTGCCTTCGTAGGGGGTGGCCGGGTCGCCGGTGTTGCCGATCAGCAGGATCGGGGACGCGCCCGGAGCGCCGACCTCCGGGGTGTCGTACTGGCCGGGCACCGGCCAGTTGTGGCACCAGCCCGCCGTGTCCCAGCCGAGGTGGTCCCCGAACACCGGGGAGATCCGCTTGAACCGGTCCAGTCGGCGCTTGGTCTCGGTGAGTGTCGGCCGCTGCTTGTCGTCCAGGCACGAGATGACCCGCTGGGAGTGGGACGTGGTGCCGTAGCGCCCGGAGGCGTCCCGCTCGTTGTACTCGTCGGCGAGCGCCAGCAGCGGTGAACCGTCGCCCTGCCGCGCCGACTTGAGCGCGCTGGTCAGTCTGGGCCAGCTCGGCTCGCTGTACAGCGGGAGGATGATGCCGGTGGTCGCGAGGGTCTGGGTCAGCTTCCGCCCGGACGAGGCCGGCAGTGGTTCGGTGTCGAGCCGTCTCAGCAGGCCGGCTATCTCCCGCGAGCCCCGAACCGGGTCCTGGCCGGTGGACTTCAGGTAGTCGTCGAGGGCCCGCTGGAAGCCACGGGCCTGGTTCTCGGCATGGCCCACCATGTCCGCGGCCGGGTCGGCTACCGCGTCCAGCACCACCCGGCCCACCCGCTTGGGGAACAGGTGGGCGTAGACACCGCCGAGTTCGGTGCCGTAGGACATGCCGAAGTAGTGCAGCCTGTCGTCGCCGAGGACCTGGCGGATCAGGTCCATGTCGCGCGCCGTGTCGGTGGTGGATACATGGGCCAGCAGCGGGCCGGCGGCCTTCTGGCAGCCCTTGCCGAAGTCGGCGGCATCCCGGAAGTACGCCTGCTCCTCGGCCGGGGTGTCCGGCGTGGCGTCCACGGTCTCGGCGGCCCGTATCTTCCGGTCGTCGCGGCAGCGTATGCCCGAGCTCGCGCCCACGCCGCGCGGGTCCCAGCTCACCAGGTCGTAGCGCTCGTGGAGCTCGGAGACGGCGGGGGCGAAGTACGGCATCGTCGACACGCCCGAGCCACCGGGGCCGCCGAAGTTGAACAGCAGCGAGCCGATGCGGTCGCCGCCGGTCGCCCGGGAGCGGATGAGGGAGACGCCGATCGTCTTGCCGTCCGGCTCGGCCCAGTCCAGTGGCGCCTTGAGCGTCGCGCACCGCCAGGCGCCGCCCGGTGCGGGAGTGCTCCCGGTGGTCTCGCACCGGTGCCAGTCGAGCCGCTGGGAGGTGAGCGAGGCGGGAAGGGCCGTGGCGGACGGCTCGGCCGGGGAGCCCACCACCGACGGGGGAGCGGAGCCGGGCGCCTTCCCCTCGTCGTCCTTTCCGTCCCCGCCGGACGAGCCGCCGCAGCCGGCCAGCAGCAGCCCTGCCGCCACCGCGGCCGTCCACCGTGGAAATCGCATCGTGCGCACCCCCGTACCAGGCCCGTCGCGTCGTGCCGCGCCGGTCGTTCAGGCCATGGTAGGTGTCTTCGCCCCAGTTCGTGACGGCCTGTGGATAACCTTCTGAGCTGCGGTTTCTCGCCGTCTTTGGGGGTGTGTCAGGAGCAGACCAGGCCGGCTTTCGGCACCTTGCCGTCCAGCAGGTAGCCGTTCACCGCGCGCTGTACGCACGCGTTCTTGCTGTCGTACGCCCCGTGCCCCTGGCCCTTGTACGTCAGCTCGACGCCGACCCCCTTGCCGAGCGCGCCCACCATCTTCTTCGCGCCCTCGTACGGGGTGGCCGGGTCGCCGGTGTTGCCGATGACGAGGATGGGTGCCGACCCCGGCGCGCTCACGTCGGGATGGTCGGCGGCGCCGGGCACCGCCCAGTCCGTACAGCTGACCATGCCCCAGGCCAGGTAGTCCCCGAACAGCGGGGACGCGGCACGGAACCGGGGAAGCCGCCGCTGGACGTAGTCCACGGTGTACCGCGCTTTGTCGTCGGAGCAGTTGATGGCGGCGTTCGCCGCGGTCAGATTGCTGTACTCCCCGTTCTCGCTGCGGCCGTTCATCGAGTCGGACAGCAGCATCAGGATCTTGCCGTCGCCGTCGTAGGCCTCCTCCAGGCCCTCGGTCAGGAACTCCCAGAAGTCCTTCGAGTACAGGGACTGCGCGATGCCGTTGGTGGCGGCGGTCTGGGTCAGCTCGCGCGGGGTGATGCCCGGGATGGGCTTCTTCTCCAGGCCGGCGAGGAGTTTCGCGATGCGCTCCTTCACCTCCTGCGGGGTGTCGCCGATCGGGCATTCCGTGGTCTTGGAGGTGCAGTCCTCCGCGAAGTTGTCCAGTGCGAGCTGGAAGCCCTTCGCCTGGCCCAGCGCGCCCTGTTCGGCGTTCTGTGTGGGGTCCACGACGGCGTCGAAGACGGCCCGGCCGACGTTCTTCGGGAACAGGTGGGCGTAGACGCCGCCGAGTTCGGTGCCGTAGGAGATGCCGAAGTAGTGCAGTTTCCGGTCGCCGAGGACCTGGCGCATCAGGTCCATGTCGCGTGCCGCGTCGGTGGTGCGCACATGCGGCAGGATCTTCCGGGAGTTCTTCTCGCAGGCCGCGTTGAACTGCCGGGTGCGCCGCAGCAGCTCGGCGCGTTCGGCGCCGTCGTCCGGGGTGGCGTCCTGCTGGAAGAACTCGTCCAGCCGGGCGTCGCTCTCGCACTTCACGGGCGCGCTGCGGCCGACCCCGCGCGGGTCGAAGCTGACCAGGTCGTAGCGGGTGCCCAGGGTGGTGTAGTCCGGGCCGAAGGCGGGCAGCGTGGTGACGCCGCTGCCGCCGGGGCCGCCGAAGTTGAACACCAGCGAGCCGATCCGGCGGTCCGCGGGGCCGGCGGCCCGGGCGCGGATCAGGGCGATGCCGATCGTGTCACCCTCGGGGTCGGCCCAGTCCAGCGGCGCCTTCATGGTGGCGCACTGCCACTCGGTGCCGTTCGGCAGCGGCGAGGGGGCGCTGCCGCCGCCCTCCTCCTCGGACGGGGCCGGGCAGTCCTTCCAGTCCAGCCGCTGGTGGGTGAGGTCCCCGTCCTCGGAGCTGCCGCCGCAGCCGGTCAGCACAGCGAAGAGCAGCACAGCCGAGGCGGTCAGCGCGGTGGCGCGCAGCCGGGAGGGGTTCGCCATGCTCCCCATCGTGGGCGTGCGTACGCCGGCTCGCGCGGGGCGCGGGCCATCCGGGCTACATCACCGGAAGATCAGAGGGCTCCCTTGCGGGTGAGGTGGTTGAAGGCCAGCCAGCCCGGCAGTACGGGAAGCCACAGGGTCAGCAGCCGGAACAGCAGGACGGCCGGGGCGGCGACCTCCTTGGGCAGGCCTACGGCGATCAGGCCGACCGTCAGGGTCGCCTCGACCGCGCCCACGCCGCCGGGGGTGGGCGCGGCGGAACCGAGCGCGTTGCCGGCGAGGAAGACGACGGCGACGCTGGCGATGCTCAGCGATACCGAGCCGTCGCCGAAGGCCCGGATGGAGGCGTCCAGGCACATCACGAAGCAGGCGGTCAGCAGCAGCATGCCGCCGATGCCGGTGATGAGCTTCTGGGGCCGCTGGAGCACGTCGAGCATGCGCGGTACGACACCGGCGAACAGCGACCTCACGCGCGTGACGACGAATTTCCGCAGGAACGGCACCGAGGTGACCACGAGGACCAGGACGGCCACGGTCAGCAGGCCCGCGATGACCGTGCGGGACGGCGACAGCGACGGCGTCTTCTCGGTGCCGGTCAGATAACCGAAGGCCAGCAGCATCAGGATGTGGCAGCCGAGCCCGAACAGCTGCGAGGCGCCGACACTGGCCACCGCGAGCCCCGGGCGCACGCCGGCGCGCTGGAGGAACCGCGTGTTGAGGGCCACCCCGCCGACCGCGGCCGGTGCCACGATCTTCACGAACGATCCGGCGACCTGCGCCGCCACCGTCCGCGGGAACGGCACCCGCTCCGGTACGAATCCCAGCAGCGCCATGGCCGCGGCGACGTAGCTGAGCGCCGAGAACAGCACCGCGGCGGCCACCCAGCCCCACTGGGCCTGCGCGAACAGCGTGCCGAACTCGATGTGGGTCAGCTGCGTCAGCAGGTAGTACGCGCCGAACGCGCCGGCGATGAAGCTGATCAGCGTGCGCGGCCGGACCCGCTCCAGGCGGGCCGGTTCCACGGGTGCCTGGGGCCTGATCCGCAGCACCTGGTGCCGGATCTGGGTGAGCAGATCCTCCTCGCGGGCCTCTTCCAGGGCCTCGTCGATGGCGCGCTTCTCCGCCCGCTGCTCGGCGCGGACGGCCTTCTTGTCGGGCTTCCCGGCGGCCGCCTCGGCCGTCTCGGGCGCCTCCTCCAGGCGGGCCGACTTGGCCTGCCGGGAGGCTTCGAGTACCGCCTCGCGCTCGCGCTGGGCCCGCTCCCGGGCCAGCCGGCGCAGCGTCGCGCGTGTGGAGCGCGTCAGCGCGATCGGCTGGAGCATCGGCAGGCAGTCGGCGACCGCGTCCGGCCCGAGCACGCCGACCGCCGAGGCCACGGCGCGCTCGGCGCCGACCCGCAGGCCGAGCGTGGTGACCAGCTGGGCGATGTCCATGCGCAGCAGCAGTTCCCCGGCCGCGATCTCGCCGCCGCGCAGCTCGGTGAGGATCACCCTGCCGGAACGATCCACCAGAATCGCGTCGCCGGCCAGTCTGCGGTGCGCGATGCGCCGGGACTGCAGCGCCCGCACCTGGTGCCAGGTGTTGCGCAGCAGCTCGTCGGTGATCTCCTCGTCGGCCAGCGAGTCCAGGGTGCGGCCCCCGGTGTGCTCGTAGACGAGCATCACGGCGTCCGGGCCGAGCTCGGAGGTGGCGATCAGCTTCGGCGCGTTGGCGCCCGCCGCGATCGCCGCGTACGCCAGCAGCGCCTCCTGCTCCAGCGCCTGGCGCAGCGACTGGAGGCTGGAGCGGGTGGCGAAGCCGCGCAGGGTCAGATTGCGCCACGCGCGGTAGAAGAACCCCTGCGCCTGCTGTTCCCGGTCGACGACCGTGACGTCCAGCGGCGGGCCGTCCTCCAGGGCGACGAAATAGCGCCGCCCCCGGTCGCCGCTCTCGGATTCCGAGGTGTCCTCCCGGGAGGCGCTGACGGGGCGGAAGCCGACGTGCCTGAGGCCCGCCATCAGGGTCTGGCCGGTGGGGCGGACATTGGGGGAGCCGACCGCGTACAGGGTGCCGTAGGCGACGGACCAGCCGATCAGCACCGTGAGGATGATCGAGAAGGGGGTGGTGTAGCCGGTGACCAGCATCGAGAACGCGTCGAGCAGCAGCACGATCCACAGCACCGCGCGCCATCTGGGCCTGCGGGACATGCCGACGGCCGACATATAGGCGATCACGGGCGCCAGATAACCGTGCACCGGGTCGGTCAGGGCGTGGATGTCGCCCGGCGAGGGCTGGGTGAGCGCCTCCTGGATCGAGTCCGGGGCGGCTCGGGCGACCCACAGATCGGTGGCGAGCGTCACTCCGTGGGCGAGGACGGCGGCGAGGACGCCGTCGGCGATGCGCAGCCCGTCCCGTTTGATCAGCCGTTCGATGGCGAAGGCGACCGGGACCAGCAGGATCGCGATGCTGGACGCCAGCCCCGCGATCTTGATCAGCAGGTCCGGGGCCTGCCCGGTGCCCTTGTTGATGTCCTGTTCGAGACCCGAGGTGGTGCCGTGCGCGAACGCGGCGATCGCGAGGAGCACCACGATGGCCAGGATGCCCACCAGGAGCCGCATGAGATCGGACGGGCGGTGCACGCGCGCGGGGAGCAGCGGTTCGTCGACCGCCACCCGCTCGGCGTGGGGGTCGTCGTCGTACGGCAGGTGGTCCGGGGGTGCGCTCCCGGCGCCGGGCGCCTTCTCGGGGGCCGCGCCGCCGTCACGCGCGCGCGTGACGGAGTTCTCACCGGCTGCGGACGCGTCCTCACGCGCGCGCGTGCCGTCGTCCTCGCGCGAGGCGTCGTCGCGGGTGCCGTCGGCCTGGGGCGCGCTTCCGCTCCCCCGCGCGCTGTCGTTCTCACCCGCGCTGTGGTGCTCGGGCGGGCCGGTGTCCCCGGCCGCGTTGTCGTCCTCGCGTACGGCGTCGTCCTCGCGTCCGGCGTCCTTCCGGCGTACGGCTTCGTCCTCGCGCGGACCGGTGTCCTCCGGTCGTGCGCCGGTGCCGGCCTCGCCCGCGCGGGCGGTGTCCGGGTGCGCGGAGGCGTCAGGGGTGCCCGCCGCTCTGTCGGGGTGCGCGCCCTGCTCGTTCATGGTCTCTTCTTGGTCTCGTATCACCAGTCACCGCCCGCACGATGGTGGCATGCCCCACCGGCACACCGGGGCATCAGGGTGCGGATGCGCGGGCGCACAGTCTGCCCGAAGCGCCGCCCCGGGGCGAGAGCGCCGGTCGTCCCGCACCCGGCCGGGATGCCGGCGCGGTGCGGCAGGATGGGGTGGATGAGCGAGCAGAGCCCCCCTTGCGAAGACGCCCGCGAGGAGCACCCGGACGCGCTGCCGGAGTACGCCGAGCGGGTCCTGGAGGTCGCCGAGCGGATCCCGCCGGGCCGGGTGATGACCTACGGCGACGTCGCCGAGTGGCTGGAGGAGGGCGGCGCACGCCAGGTCGGCCGGGTGATGGCCCTCTACGGGGGCGTCGTGCCGTGGTGGCGGGTCGTACGCGCCGACGGCGTGCTGCTGCCCGGACACGAGCTGCGCGCCCTGGCGCACTACCGCGCGGAGGGCACCCCGCTGAAGCAGGCGGGCAGGACGGCACAGGGGCATCTGCCGCGGCTCGACATGCGACGGGCCCGCTGGGACGGCGGCGCGGACGCGGAGGGTCACACCTGACAGCTTCCGCCATCGGATGCCCCCGGGGCAGACCCTTGGCCCATTCGGGTGACATCGGGGACGTCTGTGGCATGCCGTACGTTCGTGAGGGGTGGGACACGCGTGGCCCGAGCGCCCCACGGGATGAACCGGAAGCTCTGCTTCCGCCCGGAGCGGCGGCGTAGCGTCGGCGGCACGTGTCCCCCTCACCCCACGGTCACCGCCTCGCGCGCGTGACCGCCCGCCCGCCAGCACAACCACCAGGACCGGCCGATCACGTGAGCTCCTCTTCGTCCACCAGGCGCCTGTCGCACCCCTCGGTGCGCCAGGGGAGGCGTGGCGCCTACCGACTGGTCCGTACCCCGCCCCCCGTCGCGGACCCCCCTCGTCTGGACGCGGCGCAGCGCGCCGTGGTTGACCACCGGAGCGGACCGCTGCTCGTCCTGGCCGGCCCCGGCACCGGCAAGACCACCACCCTCGTGGAGTCCGTGGCCGCCCGGATCGCCCGGGGCGGCGACCCCGCGCGGATCCTGGTGCTCACGTTCAGCCGCAAGGCCGCCGCCGACCTGCGCGACCGCATGGCCCTGCGCATGGGCGCCGCCCGCGCGCCCAGGGCGACCACGTTCCACTCCTACTGCTACGCCCTGGTCCGCGCCCACCAGGACAGCGACCGGTTCACCACGCCGCTGCGCCTGCTGTCCGGCCCCGAACAGGACGTCACCGTCCGCGAGCTGCTCGCCGGCCAGCCGGAACTGGAACGGCTCGGCCTCACCCACGTGCGCTGGCCGGACGAACTGCGCGCCTGCCTGACCACGCGGGGCTTCGCCGACGAGGTCCGCGCCGTCCTCGCCCGCACCCGCGAGCTGGGCCTCGGCCCGGAGGCCCTGGAGGCCTTCGCGGGCCGCCTCGGCCGCCCCGACTGGCGGGCCGCCGCCGCGTTCCTCGCCGAGTACCTCGACACCCTGGACCTCCAGGGTGTGATCGACTACGCGGAACTGGTCCACCGCGCGGTCCTGCTCGCCCGGAGCCCGGAGACCGCCGCCCGGCTCGCGGCCCAGTACGACGCCGTGTACGTCGACGAGTACCAGGACACCGACCCCGCCCAGGTCCGGCTCCTGCACGCCCTGGCCGGCCAGGGGCGCACCCTGGTCGCGTTCGGCGACCCCGACCAGTCGATCTACGCCTTCCGGGGCGCCGACGTGAACGGCATCCTCGACTTCCCGGCCGCCTTCCCGTGCGCGGACGGCCGTCCCGCCCCCGTCGAGGTGCTGCGCACCTCCCGCCGCTCCGGCGCCGCCCTGCTGGCCGCGACCCGCCTGATCACCCGGCGCATGCCGCTGACCCGGCTGCCCGCGGACACGGTCCGCGCCCACCGTGACCCGGCTCCCGTACGTCAGGGCGGCCGGGTCGAGGTGCACACGTACCCGACGGCCGGCGCCGAGCTGGACAACATCGCCGACATCCTGCGCCGCGCGCACCTGGAGGACGGTGTCGCCTGGAGCGACATGGCCGTCCTGGTCCGTGCCGGCTCCCGCAGCCTGCCGCACCTCCGCCGCGCCCTCACCGCGGCCGGTGTCCCCGTGGACATCGACGGTGACGATCTGCCGCTGCGGCACGAGCCGGCGGTGGCACCGCTGCTCACGGCCCTGCGCGCGGTCGCCACGGCGGAGGCACGGCAGCGGTCGGCGGGGCCGCCCGGCGGCATGGAGGAGGACGGTCGTACGGGGGAAGGCGGACGTACGGACGACGGCACGCCGCCGGCTGGGGAAGGCGTGCGTACGGGGGCGGGCGCGTCCCGCACCGGGGAGACCGGGGCTGCTGGGGAAGCCGGGCCTGCCGAGGGTGTCGGGCCTGCCGAAGGGGCCGGCCGTGCCAAGGAGACCGGGACCGAGCGCGTCGAGGAGGCTGAGCGAGTCGAGGAGACCGGGCCGGCCGTCGAGGAAGCCGAAGGAAGCGCATCGGCGGCCGAAGGCACCGGGGAGCGGATCACCGGGGCCGCCGAACCGGCCCCGGACACCCCCTGGCTCGACACCGAGACCGCCCTCACCCTGCTCACCTCCCCGCTCGGCGGCATGGACGCGGCCGATCTGCGCCGCCTCGGACGGGCCCTGCGCGAGGAGGAACGCGCTGCCGGGAACCCGCTGCCGTCCCCCTCCGACGAACTGCTCACGCGGGCGCTCGCCGAGCCCGAGCGCCTGGCCGTGCACGACCCGGCGTACGCGCGCGGGGCGCAGCGACTCGGCGCGCTGCTGCGCAAGGTCCGTGAGCGCCTCGCGGGCGGCGGCACCGCCGAGGAGGCGCTGTGGGACCTGTGGGACGGCACCCCGTGGCCGGGGCGCCTGGAGCGGGCCGCCCGGCGCGGCGGCGCGGCCGGCCGGAACGCCGACCGGGACCTGGACGCCGTGTGCGCGCTGTTCGCCACCGCCGCGCGCGCGGAGGAGCGCACCGGCGGCCGGGGCGCCCTGAACTTCCTGGCGGAGATCGAGGCCGAGGACATCGCCGCCGACACGCTCACGCGCCGCGCGATACGACCCGACGCCGTCCGCGTGATGACCGCGCACCGCTCCAAGGGCCTGGAGTGGCGGCTGGTCGTCGTCGCCGGCGTCCAGGAGGGCCTGTGGCCGGACCTGCGGCGCCGCGGCTCGCTGCTGGAGGCCGACCGCATCGGCCGCGACGGCCTCGCCGAGCCGCTGCCCCCGGGCGCGCTGCTCGCCGAGGAACGCCGGCTGTTCTACGTCGCCGCCACGCGCGCGCGGGACCGCCTCGTCGTCACCGCCGTGAAGGCCCCGGCCGACGACGGCGACCAGCCGTCCCGGTTCCTGACCGAGCTGGGCGTCGAGCCCAAGGACGTCACCGCACGCCCCCGCCGCCCGCTGTCCGTCGCCGCGCTCGTCGCCGAGCTGCGCGCCACCACGGTCGACCCGCGCGCGTCGGCCGCGCTGCGCGAGGCCGCCGCCCGCCGACTGGCCCGGCTCGCCGCGCTCGCCGACGAGGACGGCCGCCCGCTGGTGCCGTCCGCGCACCCCTACCGCTGGTGGGGCATGTACGAGCCGACCGAGAGCAAGGTGCCGCTGCGCCACCGCGACGAGCCCGTGGTGCTCTCCGGCAGCGCGCTCGACCAGCTCGCCAACACCTGCGCGCTCCAGTGGTTCCTCGGCCGCGAGGTGAAGGCCGACGCCCCCGCCACCACCGCGCAGGGCTTCGGCAACGTCATGCACGTCCTCGCCGACGAGGTCGCCTCCGGCCGCACCCCCGCCGACCTCGACGTCCTCATGGAGCGCCTGGACTCGGTGTGGAACGCGCTCGCCTTCGACGCCCCCTGGAAGTCGCGGCAGGAGAAGGACAACGCGCGCGTGGCGCTCGAACGCTTCCTGAACTGGCATGTGCTGGACCGGACCGGCCGCACCCCGGTGGCCAGCGAGCAGGACTTCGACGTCACGCTGGAAGCGGGCGACTACCAGGTCCGCATCCGCGGCCAGATGGACCGCGTGGAGAAGGACGCCGCGGGCCGGGCCTACGTCGTCGACTTCAAGACCGGCAAGCAGGCGCCCACCGCGCGCGAGGTGGAGCGCCACCCCCAGCTGGCCGTCTACCAGCTCGCCATCCGGGAAGGGGCCGTCGACACGGCTTTCGACGGCGTCCGCCCCGAACCGGGCGGCGCCGAACTGGTCCACCTCCGCCAGGGCGCCGCCAAGCGCGACGGAGGCGACAGCCTGCCCAAGGTCCAGACACAGGAGCCGGTGGCGCAGGAGTGGGTCGGCGAGCTGCTGGCCACCGCCGCCGGCAAGGTCCTCGACGAGCGGTTCACCCCCAGCGCCGGCCAGCACTGCACGCACTGCGCCTTCCGCGCCTCGTGCAGCGTGCGGCCGGAGGGCCGGCACGTCGTCCAGTGAGCGCCCTCGGCAGGCGTGACGCACCTCACCACCCGCGGCAGACGTGACGCACCCCACCACCGCGCTGACCTGCGCTCCTTCCGTCCCGGGCGGCCGGTCCACGCCCGATTGTCAGTGCCCGCCGCTAGCCTCTTTCGACATGTCCGCCCCTCTCACCGATCCCGAGCAGCTCAAGGAGCTCCTCGGCATCCCGTTCACCCCGGAGCAGACGGCCTGCATCACCGCGCCGCCCGCCCCGCAGGTGATCGTGGCCGGCGCAGGGTCGGGCAAGACCACCGTGATGGCGGCCCGCGTGGTCTGGCTGGTCGGCACCGGACAGGTCGCCCCCGAACAGGTCCTCGGCCTGACCTTCACCAACAAGGCCGCCGGCGAGCTGGCCGAACGCGTCCGCAAGGCGCTGATCAAGGCCGGGGTCACCGACGCCGACTCCGTGGACCCGGACAACCCCCCGGGTGAGCCGGTCATCTCGACGTACCACGCCTTCGCCGGCCGCCTGCTCACCGACCACGGCCTGCGCATCGGCCTGGAACCCGGTTCCCGGCTGCTCGCCGACGCCACCCGCTACCAGCTCGCGGCACGCGTCCTGCGCGAGGCCCCGGGACCGTACCCGGCGCTGACCCGCTCCTTCGCCGACCTGGTCAGCGACCTGCTCGCCCTCGACTCCGAACTCGCCGAACACCTCGTCGGCCCCGAGGAGCTGCGCGCCTGGGACGCCGGTCTGCTGCGCACCCTGGAAGGCGCCAAGCTCACCAACGCCGACCTGCGCAAGGTGCCGGAGACGGCCGCGGCCCGCCGGGAACTCGCCGATCTCGTCCAGCGCTACCGAGACGAGAAACGACGGCGGGACCTGCTCGACTTCGGCGACCAGATCGCCCTGTCGGCCCGCCTCGCCCGCATCCCCGAGGTGGGCCGCCTGCTGCGCGAGGAGTTCCGCGTGGTCCTCCTGGACGAATACCAGGACACCTCCGTGGCCCAGCGCGTCCTTCTGGCCGGTCTGTTCGGCGGCGGCAGCGGCCACCCGGTGACCGCCGTCGGCGACCCCTGCCAGGCCATCTACGGCTGGCGCGGCGCCTCCGTCGCCAACCTGGACGACTTCCCCGACCACTTCCCGGGCGCCGACGGCCGGCCCGCCGCCCGGCAGGCGCTCAGCGAGAACCGCCGCAGCGGCGGGCGCCTGCTCGACCTCGCCAACGGTCTCGCCGCACCCCTGCGCGCGATGCACGCGGGCGTGGAGGCCCTCCGCCCGGCACCGGGCGCCGAGTACGACGGCACGGTCCGCTGCGCCCTGCTGCCCACCCACGCCGAGGAGATCGACTGGATCGCCGACTCCCTCGCCCACCTGGTGCGCACCGGCACCCCACCCGGCGAGATCGCCGTCCTGTGCCGGACCGCGACCGACTTCGCCGAGATCCAGGGTGCCCTCGTCGCCCGGGACGTCCCCGTCGAGGTGGTCGGCCTGTCCGGGCTGCTGCACCTGCCCGAGATCGCCGACCTCGTCGCCGTCTGCGAGGTCCTGCAGGACCCCGGCGCCAACGCCGCCCTGGTGCGTCTGCTGACCGGACCGCGCTGGCGCATCGGTCCGCGCGACCTCGCCCTGCTGGGCCGCCGGGCCCGCCTCCTGGTCGCCCACGCGCGCGTGGACCCCACCGACGACCCCGACCGCCGGCTGGCGGCGGCCGTCGAGGGCGTCGACCCGGCCGAGGTGATATCGCTCGCCGACGCCCTGGACACCTTCCTGGAAACGCCGGCGGAGGGCGACGGGAGCGACGACCGGCTGCCGTTCTCGGCGGACGCGCGCGTGCGCTTCGCCCGCCTCGCCGCCGAGCTGCGCGACCTGCGCCGCTCGCTGTCCGACCCGCTGATGGACGTGCTGCACCGCGTCCTCGCCGTCACCGGCCTCGAAGTGGAGCTGTCGGCGTCCCCGCACGCGCTGGCCGCCCGCCGCCGCGAGACCCTGTCCAACTTCCTGGACATCGCCGCGTCCTTCGCCGCGGGCGACGGCGAGGCCACCCTGCTGGCCTTCCTCGGCTTCCTGCGTACCGCCGCCCAGTACGAGAAGGGGCTCGACAACGCCCTGCCCGGCGGCGAGAACACCGTCAAGGTGCTCACCGCGCACAAGTCCAAGGGCCTGGAGTGGGACGTCGTCGCCGTGCCCGGACTCGTCACCGGCACCTTCCCCAGCGCCCAGGGCCGTGAGAAGTGGACCGCCCAGGCCAAGGTGCTGCCGCACGCCCTGCGCGGCGACACCGACACCCTGCCCGACGTCGACAACTGGGACGCGCGCGGCATGAAGGCCTTCCACGAGGCCATGAAGGACCACCAGCACACCGAGGAGCTGCGCCTCGGCTACGTCACCTTCACCCGCCCGCGCTCGCTCCTGCTCGGCTCCGGCCACTGGTGGGGTCCCAGCCAGAAGAAGAAGCGGGGCCCCTCCGACTTCCTGAACGCCCTGTACGACCACTGTGCCGCCGGGTACGGCGAGATCGAGGTGTGGGCGGAGGAGCCCGCCGAGGACGCGGAGAACCCGGCCCTGCGCACGGCCGACGCCGACCAGGTGTGGCCGCTCCCGCTGGACGCGGACGCGCTGTCCCGCCGCCGCGCCGCCGCCGAGACCGTCCTCGCCCACCTGGACGCCCTCGCCGCCCGTCCCGAGGGACCCGGCCCGGCCCTGCACGACCCCGCCGGCGACGAACACCCGGACTGGCCCGCACCACCGGACGACGACCCGTACGACGACTTGTACGGCGAGGACCCGCACGACGCCCCGTACGGCGAGGAGCCGTACGAAGACCCCTACGGCGACCCGTACGACGAAGCCCCGCATGACGGCGCCCCGTACGAGGACACCCCACACGAGGACATCCCACACGAGACGGACCTGCCGCCTTACGTCCAGGAACCCGAGGGCGAGGAGGAACCCGGCGACGGGACGCGCGAGCCACTCCCGGCAGGCACCCCCACCGGCACCCCCGCCCCCGCCCCGGACAACCCCGTCGGTCTGGTCCCGCACCAGGCGTCCGCCCCGCAGGACGGCCCCCGGTCCGCCGAGCCCCGGTCCGCCGAGCCGCGGTCCGGCACCCGACCCGGCACCGGCCTCACCCCGGAGGAGGCCCGCACCGTGGCCTCCTGGGACCGTGACCTGGACGCGCTCACCGGAGAGCTGCTGCGCGCCCGGCAGGCCGTCACCGAGGTCCCGCTGCCCGTCACGCTCACCGCGTCCCAGCTGTTGCGGCTCGCCGAGGACCCGGACGGACTCGCACAGGAACTCGCGCGCCCCATGCCGCGCCCCCCGCAACCGGCGGCGCGCCGGGGCACCCGGTTCCACGCCTGGGTCGAGGCCCGCTTCGAGGAGCTGACCCTGCCCTTGCTGGAGCCGGACGAGCTGCCCGGCGACGACGCGGAGATAGCCGACGAACACGACCTCGAAGCCCTGAAGGAGGCCTTCGAACGCACCGAGTACGCCCGGCGCACGCCCTACCGGGTGGAGGCCCCTTTCCAGATCACCCTCGCCGGCCGGGTCATCCGGGGCCGCATCGACGCCGTCTACAGAAACGGCGACGGCGACGAGGCGACGTACGAGATCCTCGACTGGAAGACCGGCCGCACCCGCACCGCCGACCCGCTCCAGCTCGCCGTGTACCGCCTCGGCTGGGCCGAGCAGCAGGGCATCCCGCCCGAGTCGGTCACGGCCGCCTTCCTGTACGTGCGCACCGGAGAGGTCGTACGCCCCGAGGGCCTGCCGGACCGGACCGCGCTGGAGCGGCTGCTCACGGGTGAGACGGAGAGCACACGGGAGGCGACCTGAGTGTGACCAACCGCCCGCCGAGGTTGTCGGTGCGGGCCGATAGGCTCGGAGCATGAGCCAGACCCCGGACAGCGCCGTCCGCACGTACATCGAGCAGCACCGCGCCGCCTTCCTCGACGACCTCGCCGCATGGCTGCGCATCCCCTCCGTGTCGGCCCAACCCGACCACGCACCCGACGTACGGCGCAGCGCCGACTGGCTCGCCGCCAAGCTCAGGGACATCGGCTTCCCCACCACGGAGGTCTGGCAGACCCCGGGCGCCCCCGCCGTCTTCGCCGAGTGGCCCTCGGACGACCCGCAGGCCCCCACGGTCCTGGTCTACGGCCACCACGACGTCCAGCCCGCCGCCCGCGAGGACGGCTGGGACAGCGACCCCTTCGAGCCGGTCGTGCGCGACGGCCGCCTCTACGCGCGCGGGGCGGCCGACGACAAGGGCCAGGTGTTCTTCCACACACTCGGCGTCCGTGCCCACCTCGCCGCCACCGGCCGCACCACGCCGGCCGTCAACCTCAAGCTGCTGATCGAGGGCGAGGAGGAGTCCGGCTCCCCGCACTTCCGGGCGCTGGTGGAGGAGCGGGCCGGCCGGCTCGCCGCCGACGCCGTGATCGTCTCCGACACCGGCATGTGGGCCGAGGACACCCCGACCGTGTGCACCGGCATGCGCGGTCTGGCCGAGTGCGAGATCCGGTTGTACGGACCGGACCAGGACATCCACTCCGGCTCCTTCGGCGGTGCCGTGCCCAACCCGGCCACCGCCGCCGCCCGCCTGGTCGCCGCCCTGCACGACGAGCACGGGCGCGTGGCGGTACCCGGCTTCTACGACGGCGTCGTGGAGCTGACCGACCGCGAGCGCGAGCTGTTCGCCGAGCTGCCCTTCGACGAGGAGAGCTGGCTGCGCACGGCCAAGTCGTACGCCGCCCACGGCGAGGCCGGGTACACCACCCTGGAGCGCGTCTGGGCCCGGCCCACCGCCGAGGTCAACGGCATCGGCGGCGGCTACCAGGGCCCCGGCAGCAAGACGATCATCCCGTCCACGGCCATGGTGAAGCTGTCCTTCCGGCTGGTCGCCGGCCAGGACCGCGACCACATAGAGAAGGCCGTGCGCGCGTGGGCCGCCGAGCGGGTGCCCGCCGGGATCCGGTGCGAGACCGTCTTCGGCTCGGCCACGCGCCCGTGTCTGACCCCGCTCGACCATCCCGCACTGCGGTCCGTGGTCCGCGCCATGGGCCGCGCCTTCGAGAAGCCCGTCCGGTTCACCCGCGAGGGCGGTTCGGGACCCGCCGCCGACCTCCAGGAGGTCCTCGGCGCGCCGGTGCTCTTCCTGGGCATCTCCGTCCCGTCCGACGGCTGGCACGCCCCGAACGAGAAGGTCGAGCTGGACCTCCTCCTCAAGGGTGTCGAGACCAGCGCCTACCTGTGGGACGACCTGGCCCGTAACTGGCGCACCGCACCCTGACCTGCCGGCGCCGTACGGAAGGGCATCGCGCGCGGGGCACACTGGAAGGACCGCCCTGCCCGCCCCGCCCGCGCCCGACCCGGTGCCCTCCCGCCCACGTCCCGCCGAACCGCCCGCCGCAAACCGCTGTACTGGGGGAGTTGGAAGCACACGTGACCACCTGGACCGACCACACAGCCGACCGACCCATCTCACTGACCGCCCCGAGCGGCATCGACCGCGCCGCCCACCACCGGCTGGACGAGGCCTGGCTCGCGGCGGCGTGGAGCCACCCCACGACCCGCTGTTTCGTGGTCTCCGGCGGTCAGGTGCTCATCGACGAGACGGCGGACGGCCGGACCGAACTCGTCATGACGCCGTCCTTCGAGGCGCCGCTCACCGAGGCACACCGCTACTTCCTCGGCATCGACGAGGAGGGCGTCAGCTACTTCGCGCTCCAGAAGGACTCGCTGCCCGGGCGGATCGACCAGTCCGCGCGTCCGGCGGGGCTGCGGGAGGCCGGGCTGCTGCTGTCGCCGCGCGACGCCGGGCTCATGGTGCACGCCGTCGGCCTGGAGAACTGGCAGCGTACCCACCGCTTCTGCTCCCGTTGCGGTGAGCGCACGGTGATCGCGGCGGCCGGCCACATCCGCCGTTGCCCGGCCTGCGGCGCGGAGCACTACCCGCGTACCGACCCGGCCGTGATCATGGCGGTGACGGACGAGGAGGACCGCATCCTGCTCGGCCGGCAGGTCCACTGGCCCGAGGGCCGCTTCTCCACGCTCGCCGGGTTCGTGGAGCCGGGCGAGTCCATCGAGCAGGCGGTGCGCCGCGAGGTGTGCGAGGAGGTCGGCGTCACCGTCGGTCCGGTCGAGTACGTCGCCAGCCAGCCCTGGCCCTTCCCGTCCAGCCTGATGCTGGGCTTCATGGCCCGCGCCACGTCCACCGAGATCGACGTCGACGGCGACGAGATCCACGAGGCCCGCTGGTTCTCCCGTGAGGAACTGCACGCGGCCTTCGAGTCCGGCGAGGTGCTGCCGCCCTACGGCATCTCCATCGCCGCCCGGCTGATCGAGATGTGGTACGGCAAGCCCCTGCCGACCCGCGGTTTCGTGTGACATGTGAAGGGCGGCCCCGGGACATCCGGGGCCGCCCTTCACATCGGTCGCGGCGCGAGCCGCGGCGCGTCACGCGGCGAGCTTCTGCTTCACCTGGGCCAGCGACGGGTTCGTCAGCGTGGTGCCGTCCGCGAAGAGCACGGTGGGAACCGTCTGGTTGCCGCCGTTCGCCTTCTCCACGAAAGCGGCGGACTCGGGGTCCTGCTCGATGTTGATCTCGCTGTACGCGATGCCCTCCCGGTCCAGCTGGCTCTTCAGCCGCCGGCAGTAGCCACACCACGTCGTGCTGTACATCGTCACAGTGCCCTGCATGTCTCTCGCTCTCCTCGCACGGCTCGGAAAATCCCGTCGTGGAGGAGAACACGGGCGAGCGGAACCTCATTCCCGGGCGGGGTGATGGCGTGCCGTCTGCCGCGTGCCGTGTGATGCCTGCCGCATCAGTACGACGATCAGCCTGTAATCAGTACGACTGCGAGCCCCCGCCTGTGGACAACTCGCACAGCCGTCCCGGGCGACCTGGCAGCATGGCGGTGTGACAGCAGCAACGCATTCCACCCTCTTCCCGCGGGTACCGGAGTCGCCCGACGCGGTGCTCGAAGGGCTCGACCCCGAGCAGCGCGAGGTGGCCACCGCCCTGCACGGTCCGGTGTGCGTGCTGGCCGGGGCGGGCACGGGCAAGACCCGGGCGATCACCCACCGCATCGCCTACGGGGTGCGCGCCGGCATCCTGCAGCCGTCCAGCGTGCTCGCGGTCACCTTCACCAACCGCGCCGCCGGAGAGATGCGCGGGCGGCTGCGCCAGCTCGGCGCCCAGGGCGTCCAGGCCCGCACCTTCCACTCCGCAGCCCTGCGCCAGCTCCAGTACTTCTGGCCGAAAGCGATCGGTGGCTCCATGCCCCGGCTGGTGGACCGCAAGATCCAGCTGGTGGCCGACGCCGCCGCGTCCCTGGGCACCCGCCTGGACCGCAACGAGCTGCGGGACGTGACCTCGGAGATCGAATGGTGCAAGGTCACCCAGACCGTCCCCGCCGACTATCCGTACGCGGCTGCGAAGGCCGGCCGCGAGTCCCCCCGCGACCCGGCCGAGATCTCCCACCTCTACGCCGCCTACGAGGACCTCAAGCGCGACCGCGCGGTGATCGACTTCGAGGACGTCCTGCTGCTGACCGTCGCCGTCCTCCAGGACCGGCACGACATCGCCGAACAGGTCCGCGCGCAGTACCAGCACTTCGTCGTGGACGAGTACCAGGACGTCAGCCCTCTCCAGCAGCGGCTGCTGGACCTGTGGCTCGGCGACCGGGACGACCTGTGCGTGGTCGGCGACGCCAGTCAGACGATCTATTCGTTCACGGGAGCAACCCCCGACCATCTGCTCGACTTCCGTGTCCGGCACCCCGGGGCCACCGTCGTGAAGCTGGTCCGGGACTACCGCTCGACCCCCCAGGTGGTGCGCCTCGCCAACGGCCTGCTCGCCCAGGCGAAGGGCCGCGCCGCCGGGCACCGGCTGGAACTCGTCTCCCAGCGCCCCCCGGGCCCCGATCCCGTCTACACCGAGTACACCGACGAGCCCGCCGAGGCCGAGGGCGCCGCCCGGCGCATCCGCGAGCTGATCGACGCCGGCGTCCCCGCCGCCGAGATCGCCGTGCTGTTCCGCACGAACTCCCAGTCCGAGACCTACGAACAGGCGCTCGCCGACGCCGGGGTCCCCTACCAGCTGCGCGGAGCCGAACGCTTCTTCGACCGGCCCGAGGTCCGCAAGGCCGGCGTCGCCCTGCGCGGCGCGGCCCGCTTCGGCGGCAACGACTCCCTGCTGGACGACGCCGTGGACCTGCCCTCGCAGGTGCGGGCGGTGCTGTCCGGAGAGGGCGGCTGGACCACCGAGCCGCCGGCCGGCTCCGGCGCCGTCCGGGAGCGCTGGGAATCCCTGGCCGCCCTGGTCGGTCTGGCCCACGACCTCGCCGCCGCCCGGCCCACGGCCACCCTCGCCGACTTCGTGGCCGAACTGGACGAGCGGGCGAACGCCCAGCACGCCCCGACCGTCCAGGGCGTCACCCTCGCCTCCCTGCACGCCGCCAAGGGCCTGGAGTGGGACGTCGTCTTCCTGGTCGGAGTCGCCGAGGGCATGATGCCCATCACCTACGCCCGCACGGACGAGCAGATCGAGGAGGAGCGCCGGCTGCTCTACGTCGGCGTCACCCGCGCGCGGGAACGCCTCCATGTCTCCTGGGCCCTGTCCCGCTCGCCCGGCGGACGCCCGGGCCGCAGACCGAGCCGTTTCCTGGACGGCCTGCGGCCCGGCACCACCCCCACCGTCGGACACACCGGCTCCGGCACGGGCGGCGGAGTCGAACGCGGCTTCACCGCGGGTGCCGTCGCCGCCCCCCGGCGCACCCAGCGCACCCCCGCCCGCTGCCGGGTCTGCGGCCGCACGCTTACCGACGCGGGCGAGATGAAGCTGATGCGCTGCGCCGACTGCCCCTCCGACATGGACGAAGGGCTCTACGAGCGGCTGCGCGAGTGGCGGGCGGTCCAGGCCGAGCGCAGCGGCCAGCCGGACTTCTGCGTCTTCACGGATCGCACGCTCATGGCCATCGCGGAAGCGTGCCCGGAGACCTCCGCCGAACTCGCCCGCATCCCTGGTGTCCTCAGCCGCAAGCTGCGCAGCTACGGCGCCGATGTTCTGGCCATCTGCGCAGGTCAAGAGCCTGGTGAAGCCGACGGGGACGACTGATGGGAACTCGTCGGAAAAATAGTTTGCGCATGCCCCGGCAATCCCCATAGGTTCTAGGCACGGAAGCAGCGGCCTTCTCGAAGGCCCCGGTTCCGTGTTGTACTTGCATATCCGAGCGGACTGGTTCACTCCAGTCCCTGAGACGCCGAGAGGAGGCGAGTCCAGTGATCAGCATCAACTTCAGCACCATCAGCGCGGCCAAACTGACCGATCGCTCGACCGTCTCCACGTGCATGCTCGGCGCCTCGAACCAGGGCACCGGTCTGTCCGGCATCTCCGCCGTGCGTCCGGCGTCCTCCCCTGCCCTCGCGGGTCTTCCCATCCGTGAGCGCGATGAGCGACCGAGCAAGGCACTGGAAGCGGTAGAGGCACAGGCGCACGCCTATGCCTTTGCGGCGGCCGGTGCCGGATTCCGGAAGCAGACGACGCAGCACCACCACCTGATGTGGGCCTTCCGTGGGCCAGAACCCTGGAGTGATCCAGCCTGATCGCCGATCAGGCCGGCGCCTTCAGGGCCGCGGAACCCCATCCGGGATCCGCGGCCCTTCTGTTTGTCCCGAACGGGACGGCGGAGCGAAGGGGCCTCGGGACAAGAAAAGAACCCGGTACCCAGCCGACACCCGGTCAACCGGCCGGACCGAACAGACGAGGAAGACCAATCGTGCAACTCGAAGCGCACGCCCCGTCCGTACCGCCTTCGCAAACGATCCCCCCGCCCGGCCTCACGGAGGACTCCACCTTGACCCCCCTCACCGCGCTCACCGCGCTCGACGACGCCATCGAGAACCTCGGCGTAGCCGTCCCCTGCCGCTCCTACGACCCGGAGGTCTTCTTCGCCGAGTCGCCCGCGGACGTGGAGTACGCCAAGTCCCTGTGCCGCACCTGCCCGCTGATGGAGGCGTGCCTCGCCGGGGCCAAGGAGCGGCGCGAGCCCTGGGGCGTCTGGGGTGGCGAGCTGTTCGTCCAGGGTGTCGTCGTCGCCCGGAAGCGGCCGCGTGGCCGCCCGCGTAAGAACCCGGTCACCGCATGAACACCGCAGGAACGATCGACCGCCCCCTCACGCACGACCCCAAGAAGCAGGCCCCGATGAAGCCGTCCACCAGCGAGCCCGCCGGCTCCGCGACCCCAGACTCCACCATTACCGGCGCGACCGAAGCGCGCCAGAACAGGAACCGTGAGATGCAACTCATGCAAGAAGCCCTGGCCCGTGCGCATATGCACGACCGGCTTCATGACGCCGCACGGGAACGCCGGGCCATGCGCCTGGCGGTCGCCCAGCGGATGCAGCGCCGAGCCGAGCGCGCCTCGCTGCGCGCGCGCCGCGCGCTCGCCATGGCCGTCATGCAGTGATGAACACCTGAGCAGCGGTGGCCTCCCGGACCCGGGAGGCGAAGCTCCCCGCGGGGGCCGGTCCGGCCGAACGGACCGGCCCCCGCGGCGCGTTGCGCCCCGACGGCAAGCCCCGTTCCCGACCCCCGGGGCGCGCCGGATCACGCCCCCGCCGCGGGCTCCTCCTCGTCCGGGCCGGCCCCGGCCGCGTCGGTCACGAAGCCCGGCAGCCATTCCTCCAGCTCGTCCCGCAGCCGCACCGTGGCACCCAGCTGGCACAGGACCCCGATGGTGCTGAGGGTCACCCGGTGTATCAGCAGATAGGCCGGGGGCAGATTGAGCCGCTTGCCTAGCTGGTAGGCGGGGGAGCGGGGGTCGCCGATGCGGGCGGCCTGGCTGCGCATCCAGGAACGAGTGAAGGTGAACGCGTCCACCCGGGCCGGTTCGATGATCGGCAGCAGATAGTCCAGGACCGCGTCCGGGTCCAGCTCGATGGTCTCCTTCACGAACCCCTCCGCGCAGAGCAGTTCGTAGACCGTCTCCGCCTCCCCGTCCAGGGTCATCCGCAGGGAGACGCCGATCGGGGTCGGCAGGCCGCCGGGGAGCCGGTCGACCGTACCGAAGTCCAGGACGCCGAGGCGCCAGTCGTCCTCCCCGCCCGGACCGCCGGGCAGCAGCCGGAAGTTGCCCGGATGCGGATCGGCGTGCAGCAGACCGGTGCGCGCCGGGCCCGAGAAGAGGAAGCGGGCCAGGAGCTGACCGGCCCGGTCGCGCTGCTCCTCGGTGCCGTCCGCGATGATCTCCGACAACGGGATGCCGTCGATCCACTCGGTCACCAGGACCTGCTCGCACTGGTGCACCACCGCCGGGACGACCACGTCCGGATCGCCGGCGAACTCCTCCGCGTGCGCGGCCTGCGCCGCGGCCTCCAGGCCGTAGTCCAGCTCCTCGGAGACCCGGTCCCGCAGCTCCGCGATCAGCGGCTTGATGTCCATGCCCGGGATGAGCGGACCCAATAGCCGGGCGAAGCGGCTCAGTTGACCGAGATCGGAAAGGAGCGCCTCACCGGCGCCCGGGTACTGCACCTTGACCGCCACCTCGCGGCCGTCGTGCCACACCGCACGGTGCACCTGGCCGATCGAGGCCGCGGCGGCCGGCTTGTCCTCGAACTCCTCGAACAGCTCCCGCCAGTCCGCTCCCAGCCGCTCCCGGAGCACCGCGTGCACCGTGCGGGTCGGCATGGGCGGGGCCGCCTCCTGGAGCTTGGTCAGGGCCGCCCGGTAGGGGCCGGCGACCTCCTCCGGCAGCGCCGACTCGAAGACGGACAGGGCCTGCCCGAACTTCATGGCGCCGCCCTTCAGCTCGCCGAGCACCTTGAACAGCTGCTCCGCCGTGCGCTGTTGCAGCTCGCGGCCGACCAGCTCCGCGGACTCGCCCACGATCCGCTTGCCCAGCCCCCAGGTCGCCCGGCCGGCGAAGCCGAGCGGGAGCGCGGCGAGCTTGGCGGTACGGGTGACCGCCTTCCGGGGAAGATCAGACATGCGCCCTCCAGGTCCCAGTCGGCCGTGCCGCGCCTGCTTGGCGTTGTCGCTCCGTCGACGGCCGTTGCACCGCCATTGTCTCGCGCTGCTCGCCGTCGGTTGAGGACCGCTCCCGTTTACTTCTCCTCGCCGCCCCGCAGCCGCACTCCGGATGCGGCCGGACCGGGTGGGCGCGCCAGTCAAGGGCGGGCAGACAGACCTCCCAGCGGGTGCCCGCGCCGGCCGGTGACCGCCCGTCGAGGAAGGCCAGGGCATGGGCCGCGGCGAGACCGGCCACCGTCGTGGCCAGGGCCAGATCGCAGGCCCCGACCCGGCGGGCCCGGCCGGAACGCCACTGGGTGACCAGCCGGGGCCAGGCCGGGTCCCGGTCCCGGCGGTCCAGGTCCAGACAGCCGGCACAGCCCGACTCGCCGGGCAGGACCAGCGGCCCGACGACGCCCGTGCCCTCCACCACACCGGCGTAAAGATGGGGCGTGCCGGAGGCCAGGAGCGGTTCGGCGGCGCCCGGGTCCGGGGCGTGCACGGCGATGTCCTCCCGGGGCGCGAGGATCACCAGGGAGAAGCCCGGGTCCCCGGCACCCGACCCCGGGCGGTGGGCATGGCGCGGCGGGCGGTCCGGTGCGGCACGGCGGACGGCGGCCCGCGCCGCCGCGTCCCGGCGGTCGCCGAGCGACTCGGCGGTCAGCCCGCCCGGCGCCAGGTCCCACGGCTCCACGCGGCCCACGTCGTGCACGTCCACCTCGCCCACGCCGGCGCCCGCCAGCACCGTTGCCAGCAGGGTGCCGACCCGGCCCGCGCCCCGCACCCGCACCCGTAGCGCGCGCCGGGCGGCGAGCCGGGCCGGTGCGCCGCCCGGCTCGGGTGTCACGAGGGACAGCGAGGCCAGGTCGGGACGCAGCCGGTCGAGGACGTCCGTCTTCGCCCGCAGCGCGTCCGCGGCCGGGCCGCCGCCACGGGCGTCGTCGACGAGACCCGCCCGGGCCAGCCGGGCCACCAGGGTGTCGACCCGGGCGGCCGGCACGCCCGCCCGGCGGCCCTCCGCGCGCAGCGAGGCCAGTCCGCGGGTGCCGTCGAGCAGCTTCAGCAAGCCCTCCGTCGCCGGGTCCACCGGGCCCAGCGTCACCGCGTGCGCCGGGGTCATCCCGAACTGCACGGTGCCGCGGTCGCGCCAGCCGCGCCGCAGCGCGGGCTTCACCATCGGATGCATGCCAGACCCCCGTACCCATCGAAAAGACCCAGACCCGTAGAGAAGGTCCATAGCGGAAAAGAACGGACAAGAATGGAAGGGAAGCGCAGATCACGCCTTCGCCGTCGGAACCAGCCGAACCGCCGACGCCTGCCAGCATGCCCGGAACGGCCGCCGGGCGTCGAAAGTTATCCACAGGTGGACGGGTTTGTCGTATGAATCAAGGGGCGTGCCATCAGGCGACAGCGGGCTGAACATGGGCAAACCGGATCGGCGGAGCGATCGTACGAATCAAACACATGGTGGGGGATCGGCGGCGAACCCTCCCGGAGCCGGGACTTTGCCCTCGGCCACCGGGTAACGTCGGGGCGTGCCCGCCGACCCCCTGTACCGCGCCGGTGAACCACAGCGCAGCACGACGAGCCAGCCGCCCGGCGGCTCGGGGGCGAGCGCGATCGAGGTCCGCAGGAGCGCCCGGCGCCGTCGCACGGTCTCCGCGTACCGCGAGGGCGATCGCACCGTCGTACTGATCCCCGCCCGGATGTCCAAGACGGAGGAGCAGCGCTGGGTGACCGTCATGCTCGACAAACTCGCCGCCCAGGAGAGCAGGAAGACGCTGGGCGACGCCGAGCTGGCCGAGCGCGCCGAGCGGCTGTCGGCCCAGTACTTCGACGGCCGGGCCCGGCCCGCCTCCGTGCGCTGGGTCACCAACCAGAACACCCGCTGGGGTTCGTGCACCCCCGCCGAGGGCAGCATCCGGCTCTCGCACCGCCTCCAGGGGATGCCGGAGTACGTCGTGGACTACGTGCTCTGCCACGAGCTGGCGCATCTGCTGGTCCCCGGGCACGGCCCCGACTTCTGGCGGCTGCTGGAGGCCTATCCGCGGACCGAGCGGGCCCGCGGCTACCTCGAAGGGGTCGTCGCCGCCGCACGGCTGCCGCATGTGCCGGGGGCGCGCGGCGAGCGGGACGCCTGACGCCCTGTCCGCCCACGTTCCTGCCGGGTCCGCGGCCGGGTGCGATTGTGTACCGGCTCTGTAGCGACCAGGAACCGGCTCTGTACCGACCAGGACCCTTCGGCGCCGCTGTCGGTCCTTGCCGTTAGCCTGACGCGACGCACTCACATTCGGGATGGGGGACGGTCGTAACGCATGGCCAGGGAATTCCAACGCGGCCACAAGGCCAGGATCAGTGACCTCACGCTGGGCACGGATCTGTACGTAGGCGTGCAGATCTCGGCTCCCGGTCTGACCTTCGACATCAGCTGCTTCGGCCTGGACGCCGACGAACGACTCTCGGACGACCGGTACTTCATCTTCTTCAACCAGCCGAAGTCGCCCGAGGAGTCGATCCAGCTGCTGGGCGCGCAGGCGGGCGACACCGAGTCCTTCCGGGTCACGCTCGACCGGATCCCCTCCCAGGTCCGCAAGCTGTCCTTCACGGCGACCGTCGACGGCGCCGGCCAGATGTCGCAGATAGGCCCCGGCTACCTGCGCATCGTGGCGGGCGGCGAGGAGGTCGCGCGGTACTCCTTCGACGGCTCGGAGTTCTCCACCGAGCGGGCCGTGATGCTCGGTGACTTCTACTTCAAGGACGGATGGCGGTTCGCCGCGGTCGGACAGGGCTTCGACGGCGGCCTGGAGGCGCTGCTGAAGAACTTCGGCGGCGAGGTGCTGGAGGAGGAGGCCCCCGCCGCCCCGCAGCAGCCGCAGCCCGGTGCCGCCCCCGGTTTCGCCCCGCCCGCCGGGGCCGCACCGCCCGCGTTCGCCGCCCCGGCCGCCGCACCGCCAGCCGCCCCGCCCGCGTTCGCCGCACCGCCCGCCCCGGACAGCACACCGGCCGCGGCACCCG
>NZ_BAAASM010000051.1:0-4091 GCF_039532885.1 Streptomyces nogalater
CCCATCGGCAGCTCGTTCTCGCAGCAGGTCATTGAGCCGCGGGTACGCCTCGTGCAGGAAAACAGCGGCGTACACCAACACGTCGATGTGCTCGCGGGCCTGGGTCAGCATGTCCACGAAGGTCGACACGGGGATGTCTGCCCGCTGGTCGTAGAGGGCCACAAGTTCCGGGCTGACGGCGCGGGCGGGGCGTGCCTGCCGGAGCGCAGGCCATAGAGCGTGCACGTCTTCTCCTAGTGTTTCCGCTGCCAGCATGGCCGTGGCTCGACGCGGCGTACGCCCCAGATTGACCCACCGTTCGACGGACTTGGGATCGACCTCGACCTTGTCCGCGAGGGCGGCGTACGTCCATCCGCCGGCCGCCATGGCAGCACGTAGCCTCTCGTTCGGCATCCCAATCTCTCCTAATACGCAGGGACGGCACTAGGGACGTTCTACCCGACGCAGGACGTCCCAAAGTGGGGTGCGTCGGGGGTTCTGGCGTCCTGCTGGGCGGCGGGATGCTCTGCCGCATGGCGAGCAACCAGCAGACCAGACCAGGCATCGGTGAATTGGCGAAAGACACTGCCAGTGGACGGATCGGCGTCGTCATGGATGAGGTCGGCGCCAGGGTGCAGATAAGGCCCATCGGCGGCGGTGTCGAGTGGGACGCCCTGCCGAACAACCTGGTGGCGCCGACCGCGCGGGAGGAACTGAGCGCCCGTCTTGCCGTCAAGAACGGCAACAGCCGGGGTGGCCTGTGATGCGCGCCATCGGCCGGTTCGCGAGGGGTCTGTTCATCGTCGTGGTCAGTGGGTCCTGCGGCCTGGTGATCGGTATGGCCCTCGGTATCAGCCGGTAGACCGGCCGTCCCGAACGGGATGACACCTTCCTTGGCTCCCTCTTCCCCGTTCGGGGCCGGCCTTCCAAACCCCCGGTGGCCCGTGGTCCCCGCCTCGGTAACCGGCGCGGGCGCAAGTGCCAGAGCACAGCGACACTCAAGGAGTATTCGCATGACGGCAACGGCCAACGACCAGAAGACCGGTCGTGCGGTGGCTGGTGAGGAACTGCTCGACAGCCTCATCCACTTCATGATGGTCCACAACGGACAGACGCGCGAGCGCGCCGAGCGGATCGCGGACCAGGCGGTGGCCTTCGTGGTGACTGCGGCGACCGCCACCGTTCCCATGGTCCCGTCGGACGACGTGGATCTCGGCCTCCACGCGCTCATCCTGCACACCAAGGAGTACGCCGAACTGTGCGATCGGTTCGCGGGCCGCTTCCTCCACCACAACCCCAAGCCGGGTGGAGGGGCGCGTGACCCGGAGAAGGTGGCCGCCTCCGCCCGCGCGATGAAGGCGGCCGGGTTCATGGTCTTCGACGACCTCTGGACCGTGGACGGCACGAACCTCGCGCAGTGCGACGCGGATTGCGGCCGTCCGTACGGTCAGGCGTAGGGACACGACACCAGCGACGCGGCCGGCCTCGGGTACGGCGTCGGCCGCGTTGCTCGGAAGGAGAACAGACGTTGCCTGGGACACCCCCCGAACTGCCGATCGTCGTGCTCGACGCACTCATGCCCACGGCTCAGCGCCTGGTCCTCAATCGTCGGGGCTCCATGGTCTGGGAGGTCGAAAGCCATCGAGGCCACTACGCCGTGAAGGTCGGATACCCCATCGAGGCAACGGCCGACTGGCCGGCCCAGCCCTGGACGGCGCTCGCACCCGCACGCGAGGGCGCCGTGCTGTACCGCCTCGGCTTCCACGACTTCGCGTACGGCGAGTGGGACGGCGGCACCTGGAACTTCCAGCCGTGGCGCGAGGGGCCGGACCTCTATCGGCGGTGGGAACCCTGCCGCGATCCGGAGTCGCGCATCGAACCGGACCCCAGCGTGGCTCTGGGTTGTGTGGAGGCCCTGGCCGAACTGCACGCGAAAGGCTGGGCCCACGGTGACGTACAACCCGCGCACTTCATCATCGGTCCGGATCGAACGCACCTGATCGACCTGGCGTTGGCGAGCGGTGGTCGCGTGCCCGAGGGGTATGACTTCCCGTTCCGGGGTTGCCTCGTCCACTACGAAGCACCGGAGATCGCGCGCAGTGTGCTCGCGACCGGAGTGGCAGAGCCCACGCGCGAAGCCGACATCTATGCGCTCGGCGCCGCACTGCTCATCTCCGCCACGGGTTGGCGGGCGGTCGACTACCCGGACGACGCCCCGCGCCCCGTGCAGCGAAAGGCCGTGGCGGACGGCAAGCGCCGACCCGTCAAGGTGCAGGGCGAGATGGGGGAACTGATCGAGGCCATGCTCAGCCACGCGCCCGGGGACAGGCCGACGATCTACGAGGTCGGCAAGTCCCTGAGCTGAATCCAGGGCCAGGCGCTTCCCAACGCCGCCATCCCACAACGAGACCCAGTCGTCCAAAGACCGGACCACCCCTCAGCCTGGACAGCATTCCGGGTGGTCCGGTCGCGGAAGCCCTGATCAGGACCCCGATGCCGATGGTACCGGGGCGATTGGCGCGCTCGGATGCGGGCGCCGCCGCACCCCGGCTCCTTGTCACTGCACTGGAGAGGGGCCTTGACATGAGCCACCGAAAGTCGACCACGACGGTGGGTGCGCCGAACGAACACCCGTCACGTGTGTCTCCAGCAACCCCGTACCGGCCTCAGCCACGCTTCTTTCGTGCGTCGCGGCCCATGCCCCGATCCTGCCTGGGCGTTGGTGACACGGCCGGGCAACACGGCACGACCTGTGGTTCGCGGGCCCTGCGGCTCTGAATCGGCGAGCGGTTGAGGGGAGAGATCGCGCCTGGCGCAGGGTCGGCTTGCTCCTGGTACTCGGACTGGCGGGTTGCTTCCTGAGCTGGTCTTCCGCCTCGGCGATGCCGCGCGCTGAGCGGGTGGGGGCCGCCGGAGCGGGGCGGCAGACAGGAGCGGCGGCGGCCCGTGGCCGCCAGCGCGCGCGGTCCGCCGCAGGCGGGCCGCCTTGATCCAGTAAAGAAACTCTGAACAGCTCCGCCGTGCCGGGCCTCTGCCGATCGTGCGGCCAAGCCCTGGTCTCGTCTTCCCAGCCGCTCGCAGCTTTCTGCGTCGATTAGGTCCGCTACACCCATATAAGAGCCTATTTGCTCTGGCGGTCGCCGAACTTTATCCACAGGCAAGGGCTTGCAGGATGCCGTTGCGGGACCGGTCGGGACCTTCCCGGCCATCCCGTTGGACAGATTTTTGGGCGGCGGCTGTCACACCGCCCCGCTTTCTGACACCTGTAGCAGATGAGTCGGGGCCTTCAGGTGGCCCGGAAGCCGACCAAGGAGGAGTGGCGTGGATTGCACGAACCGGTGTCACATCGCTGTCGTTTCAAGGGCCTGCGCAGGTTGCTCCTCGGTGCCGCGAGCGGGGGAACATAGCCGACGGCTGGTCGATCACCACCGACCCCGCCAGCAAGGAAGTGGTCCGCTCCTACCGCTCCGAGGACGAACCGTCCGGACGCCTGCTGACCACCTGCGGCAACCGTCGCGCCTCCCGCTGCCCCGCCTGCTCGCGGGTGTACGCCGCTGACACGTACCACCTGATCAAGGCCGGACTCTCCGGCGGAAAGAACGTCGCCGAAACCGTCCGCGACCACCCCCGCGCCTTCGTCACCCTCACCGCCCCTTCCTTCGGCCCGGTCCACAACCGCACCACCACCGACGCAGGTCAGCCCCGCCCCTGCGCCTGCGGCACCACCCACACCGAAGAGGCACCGGAACTCGGCACCCCGCTGAACCCGACCACCTACGACTACACGGGCGCCGTGCTCTGGAACGCCCACGCCGGGCAGCTCTGGGCACGCTTCACCACCTACCTGCGCCGCGCCCTGGCCGAACACCTGGGTATGACGCAGAAGGCACTGAACGCCGCTCTCCGCGTCTCCTTCGCCAAGGTCGCCGAGTACCAGAAGCGCGGCCTGGTCCACTTCCACGCCGTGATCCGCTTCGACGGACCCGACGGCCACACCACCCCGCCCCCGCCCTGGGCCACCTTCGATGCCCTCACGGCCGCAGTGCGTATGGCCCGGGAACGTGCCCGGCTCACCGTCGAGTCCGACGCCATCGGCGAACGCGTCATCACCT
>NZ_BAAASM010000052.1:0-13625 GCF_039532885.1 Streptomyces nogalater
TCTGCTGGAGCGTGGCGCCGATGTCGGACGTACGGGTCGTGGTCATCGACTGCACCGACACCGGGGCTCCACCCCCGACCGGTACCGGCCCGACCTGGATCCGCCGCGACTGCCGCCGCGGCGCGATGGGACGGGCCGGTACCTCGGGAACACCCAGCGGGACGGCGGTCACCGAGGTCACTCCCGGTTCCCGGCGACGGTCTCCCGCATGGCCCGCAGGGACTCCTTCAGGGAGCCCATGGTGGCGAGGACGGCGGTCGGCTCGTAGCCGCAGTGCGCCATGCAGTTGGCGCAGCGCGGGTCCTTGCCGCGGCCGTACTTGTCCCAGTCGGTCTTCTCCACCAGTTCGCGGTACGTGGGCACGTACCCGTCGCTCATCAGGTAGCAGGGGCGCTGCCAGCCGAAGAGCGAGTAGTTCGGGATCGCCCACGCGGTGCACGGGAAGTCGACCTTGCCCTCCAGGAAGTCCAGGAAGAGCGGGGAGTGGTTGAGCCGCCACTTGCGGCGGTTGCCGCCCGCGAAGGCCTTCTTGAACAGCTCGCGGGTCTGTTCCACGCCGAGGAAGTGCTCCTGGTCGGGAGCCTTCTCGTAGGCGTAGGCGGGCGAGATCATCATCTCGTCGACCTGGAGGTCGTCGTTGAGGAAGTTGAGCACCTCGATGATGGTCTGCGGGGTGTCGGTGTTGAAGAAGGTGGAGTTGGTGGTCACCCGGAAACCGCGCCGCTTGGCCTCCTTGATGGCGGCCACGGCCTCGTCGAACACGCCTTCCTTCGCCACGGATTCGTCGTGCCGCTCGCGCAGCCCGTCGATGTGCACCGCGAACGCGAAGTAGGGCGAGGGGGTGAACTTGTCCATCTTCTTGCGCAGCAGCATGGCGTTGGTGCACAGGAAGACGTACTTCCTCCTGGCCACCAACTGCCGCACGATCTCGTCGATCTGAGGGTGCATCAGTGGTTCGCCGCCGGCGATGGACACCATCGGCGCGCCGGACTCCAGCACGGCGCCCACGGCCTGGGCGACCGGCATGCGCTGCTTGAGCACACCGGCGGGGTGCTGGATCTTGCCGCAGCCCTCACACTTCAGATTGCAGGCGAAGAGCGGTTCCAGCTCGACAATGAGCGGAAACTTGTCCCGCCTGCGGAGCTTCTGTTCAGCCAGGTATGTAGCGACCTTGATGGACTGGCGCAACGGCATGGCCATCTGGCTCACCTCCGAGGGAGCAGCAAAGAACGGTGCCATTCGAAAAATGCGGGAAGGATGGAACGTAGAACGCGGAAGGCCGATATCCCGCCGCGCAGGGTGCCGATCCGGACGAGTTCGTGTTCGGGAGCGTCCACGACGACCCGGACGGCGGCCACCGGTCGCTCGCCGGTGCGGACGGCGGCCAGCAGCGTGGCCGCCGACTCCATGTCCACGGCGATCGCGCCGGTGGCGAGCAGATCGGAACGCTCGGGGCCCCGGACGACGTGGTCGGAGCCGGTGAGCGGGCCGGTGTGGACGGTGCGTCCGGGCAGCAGGCGCGCGAGTTCCTTGGCCAGGAGCTCGGTGCCCACGCACGGCACGGTACCGCGCGGATCCCGGGTCTCCTCGGCGACGACCAGGTCGCCGGGGTGCATCCCGGGGCCCAGCCCGGCGCAGAAGCCGGTGGCCAGGACGGCCGTGCCGGCGGGTGCCGGGCCGGTCAGGAGCCGGGTGACGGAGCGTTCCGCCGCACGGGGTCCCATGCCCGTGCGGACGAAGGTCACCGGCCCGCCGGCTCCCCGCTTGACGCCTCCCGGCAGCGGCGCGCCCGCCCTGCACGCCCGGCGGTCGCCGGTGCGCAGGGCGAGGTGCTCGATGCCGAGCGCGCAGGCGATCAGCAGCGGAGCCGGAGCGGGCTGGTGGCTCACATCAGTCTCCCTCGGCCCGCGCGGAGACCTTCCCGGCCGGGACGAGCAGGTTGCGCTCGAAGGGGTCCCCGTGCAGGTACCGGCCGAGTGCGGTGAGCGGGAACACCTGCCGGTACAGGTGGTAGTTGATGGAGAAGTCCCAGGGGAAGCCGGTGCCGGTGAAGTACGGCTCGTCCCAGCCGCCGTCCTCCCGCTGGGTGTCGGCCAGCCACCGCACGCCGCGCTCGACGGCCGCGGAACCCTTCTCCCCCGCCGCGAGCAGCGCCATCAGCGCCCACGCGGTCTGCGAGGCGGTGGAGGCGCCCCGGCCGCTCCACTCCTTGGAGTGCTTGTAGGAGCGCAGGTCCTCGCCCCAGCCGCCGTCGTCGTTCTGGACGCTCTCCAGCCAGGTCACGGCCCGCCGGATCGCCGGGTGCGAGGTGGGCAGTCCGGCCGCGGTGAGCGCGGGGACGACCGAGCCGGTGCCGTAGAGGTAGTTGACGCCCCAGCGGCCGAACCAGGAGCCGTCGGGCTCCTGTTCGGCGAGCAGCCAGTCGATGCCGCGCCGGGTGCGCGGGTCGTCGGCCAGGCCCTCGGCGGCGAGCATCTCCACCACGTGCGCGGTGACGTCCGCGGACGGCGGGTCGATGACCTCGCCGAAGTCGCAGAACGGCAGCCGGTTCGGGAACGGGCTGGTGTTGTCCACGTCGAAGGCGCCCCAGGCGCCGTTCTTCGACTGCATGCCCAGGTTCCAGCGGACGGCCCGGCCGATGGCCCGGTCCACGTGCTCGGGGTCGTGGTGGCGGACCCGGCGCAGCGCGAGCGCGACCTCGGCGGTGTCGTCGATGTCGGGGTAGTTGTCGTTGTGGAACTCGAAGGCCCAGCCGCCCGGGGGCAGTTCGGGCCGCCGTACGGCCCAGTCGCCGGGCCGGGCGATCTCCTCGCCGAGCATCCAGTCGGCCGCCTTGACCAGTTGCGGATGGTCCGCGGGCAGTCCGGCGTCCACGAGGGCGATGGTGGCAAGGCAGGTGTCCCACACCGGGGACTGACAGGCCTCGATCATCCGGGCGCCGTCCTCGCGCCAGACGGCGAAGCGGTCCAGGGAGGCCAGGCCCTCGCGCAGCACCGGGTGCTTCAGGTCGTAGCCGAGCAGGTGCAGGGCGATGACGGAGTACACGGCCGGGGGCTGGATGCCGCCCCAGCAGCCGTCGTTCTCCTGCCGCTCGATGATCCAGCGGGCCGCCGCGTTCATCGCGGCCTTGCGCAGTCTGCGCACGGCGACCTTGCGGTAGCCGCGGACCACCTTGTCCAGCCGCTGGAAGACCCCGTCCCAGCTCGCCACCGGGGCGAGCGGCTGCGGCGGGTTGGGGTTGGCCGGATCGGTGTGCAGTTCGTCCAGGGCGAACGGGGCCGGGCGCACCGGGCGCTTGGCCGAGACGATGGTGAGCGGCACGATGGTCTGCCGCGCCCAGCACCCGAAGTCGTAGATGTTGAGCGGGAACCAGGTGGGGAAGAAGATCAGTTCCGGCGGGAGTTCGGGTAGGTCCTCCCATTTCCACCAGCCGAACAGGGCGAGCCAGATCCGGGTGAAGACCCGGGAGGCGGCGATGCCGCCCTGCTCGCGGATCCAGGCCGAGGCCTTCGCCATGTGCGGCGCGTCGGGTGCGTCGCCGGCCAGGCGCAGGGCGACGTACGCCTCCACGGTGGTGGACAGATCGCCGGGGCCGCCGTAGAAGGTGGCCCAGGTGCCGTCCTCGCGCTGCTCGCCGCGGATGAACTTCGCGGCGGCCCGCGTGGTGTGCTCGTCCCGGATGCCCAGGAACTGACGGAGCAGCAGGTCCTCGGCGTCCATGGTGACGTTGGTCTCCAGGTCGCCTTTCCACCAGCCCTCGGCGTCCTGCCGGGCGAGCAGGAAATCGGTGGCGCGCCGTACGGCGCGTGTGGCGGCTTCTTGTACCCCGGCCGTCTCGGGGATGGCGAGGGTGGAGTCGCTGGCCGCGGCAGCCCGGGACGGCAAGATGGCCCCGGTGCTTCCGTCGGTCGTCGCTGTCATGGCTTCCCCTTCGTGCAGTCGTGCGAGTCGTGCTGCTGTGGGTCCGCCGTCGGCCGGTGTCCTTCGCTCTGCGACACCGGCCGGCGACTACGCGAGGCTTATCCAGCCAATGGTGATCATCTCTTTCGTACGACGACGAAGTCGGCGAGCGCCGTGAAGGAGTCCCGCACCCGGTCGGGCATGTCCACGGCGTCGAGGGCTTCGATGGCGATGGTGTGCTGACGGCGCGCTTCGGCGGCCGTCCACTCGCGGCCGCCGGCCTCCTCGATGAGGGCGGCGCGGGCCGCGAACTCCTCCTCGGAGAAGTTCTCGAAGTCGCTGCTCTTGGCGTCCGCGGCGAGGATCTCGCCGAGCTGTTCGGAGGCGGGGCCGCCGGCGGCGAGGGCGGCGACGACCGGCAGGGACTTCTTGCGCTGGCGCAGGTCGCTCCAGGTCTGCTTGCCGGTGGCCTCCGGGTCGCCCCAGATGCCGAGCAGGTCGTCCACGGCCTGGAAGGCGAGGCCGAGATGGTAGCCGTACCGCTCCAGGGCGTCGGCGGTGGTGTCGTCCGCGCCGCCGAGGACCGCGCCGATGGAGGAGGCGCAGGCGAGCAGGGAACCGGTCTTGTTGCCCTCCATCTCCAGGCACTCCTCGACGCTGACGCGGTCGCGGTGCTCGTAGGAGATGTCCTGGGCCTGGCCGTCGATCAGGGCGCGGGTGGCCGCGGTCAGCCGGCGGGCGGCGCGGCCGGCCTCGACCGTGCCGAGCTCCAGCAGGACCTCGCCGGCGAGGGCGAACAGGGCGTCGCCGACCAGGATGGCCTGGGCGGGGCCGTGCACCTTCCAGACGGTGTCGCGGTGCCGGCGCTGCTCGTCGCCGTCCATCAGGTCGTCGTGCAGCAGCGAGAAGTTGTGCACGAGTTCGACGGCGACCGCGCCGGGCACACCCGCCTCGGGCGCGGCACCGGTGACCTCGGCGGACAGCACGGCCAGCGCGGGGCGGACGGCCTTGCCGCCGTCGCCGTCCACGGGGTTGCCGGCGGCGTCGATCCAGCCGAAGTGGTAGGCGGCCACGGTGTCCATGGGCGGGGCCAGACGGTCGACGGCCGCCCGCAGCACCGGTGTGGCCAGGTTCCTGCCGCGCTCCAGGAGCGCGGTCACGTCCACCGCGGGCCTCCGAGCGGGCGTCGCGGCCGGGGGCACAGTGGGCACAATCTCTCCTCTGGTTGCGGTACCGGGGGTGCGGGGGCGGTCGCCCGCCGGCCGGGCATCAGGCCGCCTCCTCGAACTCGAAGAGGTGGCGGGGGCGGGGCCGGCCCAGTGCGCCGAGCACGGCGTCGGCCGCGCTCACTCCGCTGCGGACCGCACTCTCCATGGTCGCGGGCCACCCGGTGGCGGTCCACGCTCCGGCCAGGTACAGGCCGGGGGCCTTGGTCCGGGCGCCGGGCCTGAGGCGTCCGACGCCGGGGGTGGGGGCGAACGTGGCCGTGCGCTCCCGGGTCACGAAGAAGTCCCTCACCTCGGCGGCGCGGGTGCCCGGGATGAGCCGCTCCAGTTCGGGCAGGTAGCGCTCGCGGAGTTCGGCCACCGGCGCGTCGATGTCGTCCTGTGCGGCCGACTGGGACAGCGCGAGGTACTGCCCCGTGCGCAGTCCGGAGGCGTCGGTGCGGTCGAACACCCACTGCACCGGGGTGCCGAGCGCCGCGAAGAAGGGGCGCGCGAGCACCTTGCGGTCGTAGACGACATGGACGTTGAGGATCGGCGCGGTGCCGATCCGCAGCAGCCGCTCGGGCGCGTCGAGGGCGCCGGACGGGAGCAGGTCGTGGGCCTCGCGCTGGGGTACGGCGAGAACGACGGCGTCCGCGGAAAGTGTCTCGCCGGGAACCTGAACGCTCCATCCGCCGTTGTCGTTGGTGGAGACGGAGGTGACGCGTGTACGGACCTCGGTACGGACGCCCGCGGAGTCGAGCGCCTTGCGGGCCAGCCGGTCGTGCAGTTCGCCCAGCGGGACGCGGGCCCAGCCGATGTCGGCCGCGCCCGGGTCGGACAGCAGACCGGTCTTGAACACCATCGCGGCGAGCCCCAGCGAGGCGTCGCCCGCGACCGCGTTGAGGGTGGCGACCCCGACCAGGTCCCACAGGGCCTCGATGGCGCGCGCGGACTGGCCGTGCGCGGCCAGCCAGCTGCCGAAGTCCTGGGTGTCCAGGGTCGGATCGGCGAGGTCGAGCCCCTTCAGCGCGAGCGCGGCCCGCCCGACGGCGGCGCGCTCGGCGAGCGAGAGGTGCGGATAGGCGGCCAGGCTGCGTCCCAGGTGGAGGGGGACGGGCAGTGGGTCGCGCCGCAGCCTGCCGAGCCGTCGGCCCTCGGGCTTGGCGACGTCGACGACGGGCACGTCCAGGCGGTCCTGCAGCGGTGCCAGCGCCGCGCCCTGGATCCGGTCGAGGAACCAGCGGTAGGCGGTGCAGCAGCGCAGGTACACGTGCTGGCCGTTGTCGACGGTCAGTTCGCCGCGCTGGAAGGAGAAGGCGAGGCCGCCCAGCCTGGGCCTGCCTTCGAGCAGGGTGACGCGGATGCCCGCGTCGGCGAGGGCGAGCGCCGCGGTGATCCCGGCGAGTCCGCCACCGACCACGACCGCGCTGCGGGCGGCCGTGCGCGCGGTGGCGGCCGGTGCCGGTGCGGGGCGGGCTGAGCCGTCGCTCATCGTGCGTCCTTCCGTGCGAGCGCTGCGCGGGCCGGACCGGTGCGGGCCGTCCTTCGTCCGCGGCTTCGTCGTGGCCGGCCGTGTCCACGCGCCGGTGGCCGCGCGCCGGACACGGCTCCGCGCCCCTGCGGGGCGCGGGCGGGCCGGGCGGACGGTGCGCGGTCGGCCGCCGCAGTCAGGGACGCCACGCCGGGGCGGAGGGTTGCCTGGCGCGTGCCGTCCCATGCGGCCGGCTCCGGTTCGGTGCGCTGCATCAGGCGCGCCTCCGGACGGAGCCCCGGGAGACATGGCGGGTGTCGAGGCCGGACAGGCCGCGCACGGCGACGTAGGCCTTCTCGTGTCCGGGCAGCGAGACCCGGCCGCGCAGCACGGCCTCCGGGTCGCGCTCGATGCGGTCGAGCAGCCGGCGGTAGATACCGGCCATCGCGGCGACGCAGGCTCCGCTGCGCCGGTCGAGCATGGGCAGCAGCCGGTAGCCCTCGGCGAACAGGGCCCGGGCGCGCCGTACTTCGAAGTGGACGAGGCCTGCGAAGTCGGCGCCCTCCGGCGGGGTCGGCGCGCGGAAGCCGGCCGAGCAGCCGAACTTGGCGAGGTCGTCGGCGGGCAGATAGGTACGTCCGCCGAGGGCGTCCTCGCGGACGTCGCGGAGGATGTTGGTGAGCTGGAGGGCGAGGCCGAGGGTGTCGGCGTACTCGGCGGCGCGCTCGGTGCCGCGCGCGCCGGGTTCGGTGCCGAACACGCCGAGCGAGAGGCGGCCGATGGCACCGGCGACACACCGGCAGTACGCCTTGAGGTCGTCCCAGGTCTCGTAGGTCTCCCCGCGCACGTCCATCTGGACACCGTCGATCAGCTCGTCCAGGCCGCCGAGCGGGATCGGGAAGGCCCGCGCGGCGTGGCTGAGGGCGACGGCCACCGGGTCGGTGTCGTCCTCCTCGACCTCTCCCGCGCGGATCCGGGCGAGCAGCGCCCGGGTGTCCTCCAGCCGCGTCAGCTTGACCTCGTCGGCGAGGCCGCCGTCGCCGATGTCGTCCACGCGCCGGGAGAACGCGTACAGCGCCGACATGGCGCGGCGCTTGGCCGCCGGCAGCAGCCGGATGCCGTACGCGAAGTTACGGGCCTGCTGCCCGGTGACGGCCTCGCAGTAGCTGTAGGCGGCGAGTACCGGTGCGGACACGTGCGGCGCAGACTCCACGGCCCGGATCACCCCTCTCCTCGCAGGATCACGCCCGCCTCACGCAGCAACTGGACCTTGCCGGGTTTGGGCGGGCCGGGAAGTACGTCGTATTCGGCGGCGGTGATCGCCTCGATCGCCGCCCTTCCCCCCGCCACGAACCCCGCGAGCAGCAGCTTGAGCCTGCCGTGGACGCTACCCACCAGGGGGGCGCCTTCATCCAGCAGCTCGCGGGCGCGTTGTGCTTCGTATGCAACCAGGGCGCGCACCGATGCGCTCGCGCTTTTTTGGCCAAGATCGGCTTCTTGGACGTGGAAGCGCTTCATGTCCTCGGCCGGCAGGTAGATCCGGTCGCGGCGGAGGTCCTCGGCGACGTCCTGGAGGTGCTCCACGATCTGCAGCGCGGTACAGATCGCGTCGGACAGCCGGATCCGCTCGGGGGTGGAGGTGCCGGTGACGGCGAGGACGAGGCGGCCGACGGGGTTGGCCGACAGTTCGCAGTAGGCGAGGAGGTCGTCGTAGGTCTCGTACCGGGCGACGAGCTGGTCCTGGCGGTTGGCGGCGATCAGCCCGAGGAACGGCTCGGGGGTGAGGGCGCGACGCCGGACGGTGTGCTGGAGGCGGCGCAGCAGCGGGTGGCGCGGCGTGCCGTCGAAGACACGGCGCAGGTCCGTTTCGAAGGCGTCGAGGAGGAACAGCCGGTCGCCGGCCTCGGCGGGCGACACGCCGAGCGCGCGGGCGTCGGCGCCGCCGGGGGCGAGGTCGCCGTCGCCGATGTCGTCCACGAGGCGCGCGAAGCCGTAGACGGCCATGAGGTCGGCGCGCCAGGCGCGGGGCAGGAAGAAGGGGGCCACCGGGAAGTTCTCGCTCGCGGCCTTGTCCAGGGTGGCGCGTTCCAGGCCGGACGCCGTATCGGTGGCCGTCATCGGACGCTGCCCGGGGCGGGGACGGCACACGCTGCGCTGAGCTGGGGCGTTTCCGTAGCCATTGCCGTCACATCTCCCGTTCTACACTGCCGACCCAATACACACTATTTCGGACACGCCGCCCCGCAATGCGCGAAGACACCCCCACGAAGGAAGGCGCGCATTATCGCCGGACTTGCCGGTTTCCGGCACCGGTACAGCTTACGTTGTACAACGTGGCGCCCATCGTCGGGGTGTCCCGCACATCACAACAACACACCGATTGGCTCCAAGATTCCTGGAACGGGGCCGAGTTGACGTTTCCTTTGCAGTGGAAGGGCCCCGCCGGACGAAATTCCGACGGGGCCCTGGCCGAAACGGGTCACTTGCCCGTGAACTTCTCGTACTCCTTCAGGACCTCGTCGGTGGGGCCGTCCATCCGCAGCTCACCGCGCTCCAGCCACAACACGCGGTTGCAGGTGTCGCGGATCGACTTGTTGTTGTGACTGACCAGAAAGACTGTTCCGGCCTCTTTGCGCAGTTCCCGGATGCGTTCCTCGGAGCGCTGCTGGAACTTGCGGTCGCCGGTGGCCAGTGCCTCGTCGATCATCAGGACGTCGTGGTCCTTGGCGGCGGCGATGGAGAAACGCAGCCGGGCCGCCATACCGGAGGAGTAGGTGCGCATCGGAAGGGTGATGAAGTCGCCCTTCTCGTTGATGCCGGAGAAGTCGACGATGTCCTGGTAACGCTCCTTGATCTGCTCCCGGGACATGCCCATGGCCAGACCGCCCAGGATGACGTTCCGCTCGCCGGTGAGGTCGTTCATCAGGGCCGCGTTCACGCCCAGCAGGGACGGCTGGCCGTCGGTGTAGACCTTGCCCTTCTCCGCGGGCAGCAGGCCGGCCACGGCGCGCAGCAGGGTCGACTTGCCGGAGCCGTTGGAGCCGATCAGACCGATGGCCTCGCCGCGGTAGGCGACGAAGGACACGCCGCGCACGGCGTGCACCTTGCGTACGCCGCGCTCCTCGCCGCGCCGGAGGATGCGGCTCAGGGCCGCCGTCGCGCTGCCCTTGCCGCTCTTGGCTCCGTTGACCCGGTAGACGATGTGCAGATCGTCCGCGATGACCGTCGGGCGCCGGTCCTGGTTGTGCTGCTCAGCCACGGCCGTACCGCTCCTCCGCCTTCCAGAAGTACACGAAGCCGCCGGCGAAGAAGACCACGGCCCAGAACAGGGCGATGGCCCACACGTGCGGCGGCAGATGGGAGGAACCGTAGCCGTCGATCAGGGCGAAGCGCATCAGGTCCATGTAGACCGCGACCGGGTTGACCTGGAGCACCCGGACGATCCACTCCGGGCGGCCCGCCAGCATGTTGTTGATCGAGAACATGACACCGGAGGCGTACATCCAGGTGCGCAGCAGGAACGGCATCAGCTGCGCGAGGTCCGGCGTCTTGGCGCCCATGCGGGCCACGATCAGCGCCAGCCCGGTGTTGAACAGGAACTGGAGCACCAGCACCGGCACGATCAGCAGCCAGGACAGGCCGGGGTAGCTGCCGAAGCCGATCGCCACGGCGAACAGCACCAGCATCGAGAACAGCAGCTGCTGGAGCTGCTGGAGCGAGAAGGAGATGGGCAGCGAGGCGCGCGGGAAGTGCAGGGCGCGCACCAGGCCGAGGTTGCCGGAGATCGCGCGGACGCCCGACATCACCGAGCTCTGGGTGAAGGTGAACACGAACACGCCGGTGACCAGGAACGGGATGTACACGTCCTGGGACATGCCGCGGCTGGCGTGCAGGATCAGCCCGAAGATGAAGAAGTACACGGCCGCGTTCAGCAGGGGCGTGGCCACCTGCCAGAGCTGGCCGAGTTTGGCCTGACTGTACTGGGCGGTCAGTTTGGCTTGGGAGAAGGCCAGGATGAAGTGGCGCCGCCCCCACAGCTGCCGGACGTACTCCACGAGCGAGGGCCGGGCGCCGCTCACGGAGAGCCCGTACTTGGCGGCGAGCTCGGCCGCCGTCAGTCCCGCGTCGGGCGACGCGGCCGCGGTCACCGCGACCGTGCCGTCGTGCATGGTCTCACTCACAGGTGGAAACTTTCGTCTTCGGGTACGCGTTCTGGTTCGTCGTCCGGGCGGCCGCGCACGGCGGCATCGGCCCGTCGGGGACGAGCTTGTCAGATGACCGGGGGACGGCCCAGTCGGGTGAGTCGCCACACCGTACGCCAGCGCATCGGGCGGCGGGGACCGCACGGCGTGCTCCAGCCTTCCCGGAAGCCGCCGAACCATGCCTTCAGGGCGGGTCGCGAGGGGCGGCGCGCCAGGGTGAGCAGCAGCCAGACCCCGAGGTAGACCGGGACCAGGGGGGCGGGGAGGTTGCGGCGGGCGAGCCAGACCCGGTTGCGGGCGACCATGCGGTGGTAGACGGCGTGCCGCGACGGCGCGGTCGTCGGGTGGTACAGCACCATGTCGGACCGGTAGTCGATCATCCAGCCCGCATCCAGCGCCCGCCAGGCCAGGTCGGTCTCCTCGTGCGCGTAGAAGAACTCGTCGGGCAGGACGCCGACCTCCGCGAAGACGCGGGTGCGCACGGCGTTGGCGCCGCCGAGGAAGGTGGTGACCCGGGAGGAGCGCATCGGGTCGGAGGCGCGCAGCCGGGGCACGTGCCGGCGCTGGGTCTCGCCGGTGTCGGGGTCGGCGATGCGGAAGCTGATGATGCCCAGCTCGGGGTCCGCGGCGAAGGCCTCGCGGCACAGTTCGGCGGTGTCGTGACGGGCGAGCAGGCCGTCGTCGTCGAGGAAGAGCAATATGTCGACATCGCGGCCCGAGGGACCGAAGGCCTCTATACCGACGTTGCGTCCGCCGGGGATGCCCAGGTTCTCGGGCACCTCCACGGTCCGCACGCCCTCCGGCACCTCCGGGACGGGCGAGCCGTTGCCGACGACGACGACCTCGACCGGGTCGCCGTCCTGCTTGGCGACGGAGTCGAGCAGGGCCCGCAGTTCCCCGGGCCGGTTGCCCATGGTGATGATGACGGCACCGACCTTCATGGGCGCGCTCACTTCAGCCTGCTGGAGGCGAGGATGGACACCAGGTGCAGCAGGGTCTGCAGCAGGGCGATGCCGGCCAGCACGGCGGTGCCGAGGCGGGTGAAGAACAGGTCGCCGCGGGCCTGGTCCACGATCGCGAGGACGAGGATGAGCAGCGAGGCCTCGATGCCGAGGATCAGCCGGTGGAACTTCAGCGCCGAGGCGGCCCGCCGGGCCAGCGCCATGCCGGAGGAGCGGGGCTCGGACGCGGCCTCCTGCACCGGGGGCTTGCCGGTCTGGTGCCGGGCGACGCCGACCAGGTCGGTCTCGGCCTTGATCAGGATGGCGCCGAGCGCGGCGAGGGTGCCGAGGAAGGCCCACAGCCAGTCGATCCGGCCGGTGCCCCACAGGTCGGCGGCGCGCAGGCCGAGACCGACCAGCACGGCCGCGTCGGTGAGGTAGGCGCCGACCCGGTCGAGGTAGACCCCGCCCAGCGAGTACTGCTGCTTCCAGCGGGCGACCTCGCCGTCGACACAGTCCAGCAGCAGGTACAGCTGGGTGGCGACCACGCCGAGCACCGCGCCCGCGATCCCCGGCACCAGCAGGGCCGGGGTGGCGAGCACGCCGCAGACGGTCATCAGGTAGGTGAGCTGGTTGGGCGTGACCCTGGTGTTGACCAGGTAGCGGTCGACGCGCAGGGACACCTCGCGCATGTAGAGGCGTCCCGCCCAGTGCTCACCGCTGCGCCGATCCTTCACCCCCGCGGGGTGGACGACCGGACGGAGTTCAGCTACCGATGGCCTTGACATAGTCGGCGTAGATGTCCTTGATCTGGTTCGTCTTGAGGTCGAGGTGTTCGAGGATCGTGTAGCGGCCGGGCCGGGTCTCCGGGGCGAACTCGACCGCGCGGACGAACTCGTCCACCGTGAAGCCGATCTCCTCCGGCAGGACCGGGAGCCCGTGCCGGCGCAGCACCTCGGCCATGTACGCCGACTCCTCGTGGGCGCCGCGCAGATACATCGCGAAGGCGGCGCCGAGGCCGCACTGCTCGCCGTGGGCGGCGGCGCGCTTGGGGTAGAGCAGGTCGAAGGCGTGGTTGATCTCGTGGCAGGCGCCGGAGGACGGGCGGGAGTCGCCCGACACGGACATGGCGATGCCGGTGAGGACCAGCGCCTCGGCCAGCACCTGGAGGAAACCGTCGTCACCGCAGCCGCCCGGGTGGCGCAGCACGCTCTCGCCGGCCTGGCGGGCCATGGCCGCGGCCAGGCCGTCGACCTTCTCGCCGTTGACCCGATGGGACAGCTCCCAGTCCGCGACCGCGGAGATGTTGGAGATGACGTCGCCGATGCCGGAGCGGACGAACCGGACGGGTGCCTCGCGGATCACGTCGAGGTCGATGATGACCGCGATCGGGTTGGGCACGCCGTAGGAGCCGCGGCCCGCGTCGTTGTCGAGGGTGGCGACCGGTGAGCACAGGCCGTCGTGGGCGAGGTTGGTGGCGACGGCGACCAGCGGCAGGCCGACCCGGGACGCCGCGAACTTGGCGCAGTCGATGATCTTCCCGCCGCCGAGGCCCACCACCGCGTCGTAGTGGCCGGCCTTGATGTCTCCGGCCAGCCGGATGGCGTCGTCCAGGGTGCCGCCGCCGACCTCGTACCAGGTGGCGCCCGGCAGGGAGGGGGCGATCCGCTCGCGCAGCCGGGCGCCGGAGCCGCCGCTGACCGCGATGGCGAGCCGGCCCGACTGCGAGATGCGTTCGTCGGCGAGGACGCCCGCCAGGTCGTCCAGGGCACCCGGGCGGATGTCCACCACGACCGGCGAGGGGATCAGCCTGGTCAGTACCGGCACGCGATCTCCCGTCCCCGGGCCAGGTCGTCGTGGTTGTCGATCTCGACCCAGTCGACCTCGCCGATCGGCGCCACGT
>NZ_BAAASM010000053.1:0-71780 GCF_039532885.1 Streptomyces nogalater
CCCACCTCCCCCACCTCCCAGGAGACGCACATGCCCCCACTCCCCACCCGGTGCCCGCGATGGGTGCGCACGCCCTGGACGGCAGCCGTGGCCATACTCGGGCTGGCGGTGTCCCTCCTGGTCGCGGCCCCCGCCAGCGGTGCCGGCGCCGGGTCCGCCGCCGGATGCCGGGTCGACTACACCGTCAACAAGTGGTCCGGCGGCTACACCGCCCAGGTCCGCGTCACCAACCTCGGCCCCGCGCTCAGCACCTGGCGGCTGACCTGGACCTACGGCGGTGACCAGCGCATCACCTCCGCCTGGAACGCCACCGTCACCCAGACCGGCCGCTCCGTGACCGCCGCCGGCACGGACTGGAACGCCGCCCTGCCCAGTGGCGCCGCCGCCGACTTCGGCGTGCAGGGCACCTGGCAGTCCGCCGACCCGGCGCCCACCGACTTCAGCCTCAACGGTGTCTCCTGCGGTGGCGACGCGACCGAGCCGCCGACCACACCGCCCACCACTCCGGGCACCCCCTCGCCCACCCAGCCGCCGGCCGAATGCGGCAGCTCGGTGCTGTGCTCCGACTTCGAGAACCAGGCCGGCCCCTCCCCGTCCGGCGACTGGCGCTTCACCGCGCCCGACTGCCAGGGCACGGGCACGGCCACCGTCGACACGGCCGTGGCGCACAGCGGCACCAAGTCCCTCCGGGTGGACGGCCGGGCCGGCTACTGCAACCACGCCTTCGTCGCCGCCACCGCCGACCTGTCGACGGCCGGCCCGGTGCTGTACGTCCGTATGTGGGTCCGGCACACCACCGCGCTTCCCTCCTCCCACGTCACCTTCGTCTCCATGCCGGACAGTTCCCAGGGCGGCCGGGCGCTCAGGGTCGGCGGACAGAACGGCGCCCTGCAGTGGAACCGGGAGAGCGACGACGCCACGCTTCCCGCGCAGAGCCCGGCCGGTGTGGCGCTGAGCAGGCCGCTGCCGACGGGCAGTTGGCAGTGCCTGCGGTTCGCCATCGACACCTCCGCGCCCAAACTGGACACCTGGCTGGGCGACCAGCAGGTGCCCGGGCTGCACGCCGACGGCGTACCGACGCAGGACATCGACCAGCAGTGGCTCTCCCGCACCACCCCGCCCCGGCCCACCGCCCTCCGGCTCGGCTGGGAGAGCTACGGCGCCGGTGACGACACCCTGTGGTTCGACGACGTGGCCGTCGGCTCGTCACCGATCGGTTGCTGAGAGGGGCGCCGGGCTCCCTTTCGCCCGTCCGTGAGCCTGGCGGCCGGGCTCACGGGCGGGGCGTTTCTCCGCCCGTCACCCCGCCCCCATCGCCCCGCCTGCGTCGCCCCCGGCCCCGCCCTGTCTCTCCCGCCCGGCGCTCTCACGCCTCCGGTGTCGTGTCCTTTCGGCGCAGGACGACCAGGACCGCGCCGCCGATCACGACCAGGCCTATCGCCACTCCGGTGATCAGGGGGGTGAGGGCGGAGGCGCCGGTCGCGGCCAGGTCGGTGGTCTGCACGGCGCTGCCGCCGACCGAGGCCGGGCTGGGCTGGTTGGGGAGCTGGGCCGTCTGCGTCGTGACCGCGCCCTGGGTCTTGCAGTCCAGGACGCCGGTGAAGCGGTGGCTGAAGCCGTGGGGACCGGTGATCGTGAAGTCGTAGGCCTGCTCCTCCTGGAGCGGCACGGTCACCGTGCGGGTGGCGCCCGCGGGGATGGTGTGGCCGGTGCCCATCAGCTGGAAGGTGAACGGCTCGCCGCCCCTGTTGACCGCGGTGATGTCCACTCCGCCCTTGGCGCAGTTCGCGCGGGCCGACACCGCCGGTATCGGGCCGTCGGCGGCCCATCCGGCCGTGGCGGTCGCGGAGACGGTGGACTCGCTGGAGCCGGCCAGGATCTGCGTCTGGCTGCGGCTTGCGGAGGCGAAGGCGCGGCCCACCGGCACGGTCGTGGACGCCTGCACGGTCAGCTCGGCCGTGTCTCCCCCGCTGTCCAGGGCGTGGTCGGCGCCCCCGGCCGCGTCCTCGGGGATGTCGAAGTACAGCCGGCTGCCGTCCTTCGCCGAGGTGAGCACCTTGCCGTGCTCGTCGACGATCCGCACCCCGCTGCCGGCCGCGTCGGCCGGCGGGCTCACGGTGACCGCGCCGGCGTTGGTGTGCACGGTGACCGGACCGAGCCGGTCGCCCGGCCGGCCGGAGACCGCGGGCGGGTCCAGGGTGAGCGAGGCCTGCGGCTCGCCGACGCCGCGGGCGCTCTTCTCCAGGTAGTCGGCGAGTTTCTCGGCCTGTGGGTCGACGGCGTCGACGTCGGCGCCGTCGGAGTAGCGCCAGATGGCCACCTGGGTGCCGGCCGCCGCGTCCTGCTCGGTCAGCCCGCGCACGCCCGCCTTGCGCGCCAGTGCGGCCAGATCGTTGACCTGGGGGTAGGAGTGCTGCACTATCCAGCGGATCCGGCCCGCGTTCTTGTTGGTGCCCAGCGAGGTGCCGCTCCAGGGCGTCTCCTGGTATCTGGCGTCCCGCTGGGTCGGTTTGCGCAGGTCGACGCCGTACGTCTGGAGGGTGCCGCCGCCGTCCACGGACATCTCGAACAGGCCCGCCGAGACCCGCTGGTCGCCGCCGTCCTCGTGGATCACGGCCTCGCCGTAGGTCTTCAGACCGTTGTTCGTGGCCGTCGCCCCGCCCTCGGTCCGCGATGCCTCGTCGGCCACCGCCGTACCGGCGCCGGACAGCACGCCGGCCGCCACGAGGCCGGACACCGTCGTGGCGGCGGCCAGGCGTGCCGTTCCGGTGGACCGGCGCAACCCAGAGAGCGCAGCAAGCACAGAATTCCCCTTCGAGCAGGACCCGTTGGACGTGGGGGACGGTCCCACCAGCAGAAATCGGCAGCCCCTAGGGGCACGCCCGGCATCCTATGGATCACTCGGAGCCCAACCTGCCGGTCCGATGATCCGATGGCCGATCCGATCCGTAATCGTTATCGCCGGGACCGTTCATGAGCTGGTCATATCGACAAATCCACCGGTTTTCGCGGCTGACGGAACGTCACCTGCGGTTCATGACGTCATGTCACCGGCACCGGCTCCGGCGCCTGTTGGCCCGCCGGGTCGTCCTGGGCGTCCGCCCGGACCGGTGTCTCCCAGTTCGGTTCCGGGCGGGGCACCGCGGCCGGTGCGTCGGGCCTGGCCGCACGCTGGAAGAGCGCCGTACCGCGCGCCAGGTCGTGGCCGATCGCCACGGCGTCGATGTCGGCGGAGGCCCACGGCTGCTGTCCCTCCCGTGTCTCCGTGCGGACCTTCAGCCGGCCCTGGACGACGACCGGCTGGCCCACCTCCACGCACGCCGCCACGTTGACCGCGAGCTGGCGGTTGGCCCACACCGTGAAGAAGTTGGTGTGCCCGTCGGTCCAGGCGCTCTTCTCCCGGTCCCAGTACCGCGCGGTCACCGCCAGCCGGAACCGGGCCGACGGGCCCGCCGCCGACTCCCGGTAGACCGGCTGGGTCGCCACGTTGCCCACTACGCAGACGATGGTCTCGTTCACGTCTCGCTCCCCTCCCCCGCCCGCGCTCTTCCGGCCGGGCGGACACACGTACGGGCCCGTCCCGTACGGCTGCGTCTGCCGTGCCGGCGCGTACGACTGCCGTACGCGCCCGCACGTCCCGCCGATCGCTCGCACCGCCCGCCGCCTGTGCGGCCGGACCTGTCCCGCGATCGCCGTGACCTCAGACTGCCTCCGTCGGGCCGAGCCCGCCGAGCGCTGTGGACGGCCGCCCGCCTGTGGATAACTCGCTCACCCGCTCGGGTGACCTCCGCCCCCACCTCCGGCCGGCCCGCCCCCTCCGACCAATCCGCCTTCTCCGACCGATCCACCCCGTCCCTCCGGTCCGCCCCCTCCCTCCGGTCCGCCCCCTCCCTCCGGTCCGCTCACACGACCCCGGCCCTGCTCCGGGCGACCCTCCCGTACTGCTCCCGCACCTCCCGGTACCGCAGCAGTTCCGCCGCCACCGGATCGAGCACCCGGGCCCGGCCGCAGCCCGCCGCCGCCTCCCGCAACCGCCGTTCCGCCTCCTGGCCGTAGCGCCGCGCGGGCCCCCGGGCCGCCATCCGGCAGCCCCACTCCACCAGCGGCCCGCCGACGATCCCGCACACCATCAGCAGCACCGGAACGCCCAGGTTGGGCGCCATCAGCCCCGCGATCTGCCCCGCGAGCCACCCGCCGCCCACGATCTGCAACAGGGTCATAGCCGCCTGGACCAGTACCGCCACCGGCCACCAGCCCGGCCGCGGCGGGCGGCCCGGCGGCAGCCCGGCGCGCGCCGCCAGCGCGTCCAGCGCCTCGGACAGCCCCCGGGAGCCGCGTACGGCCGCCTCGCGCACCGCCTGCGCCCAGGGCGCGGGCAGCCCGGCCGAGGCCCGGTCGGCGACCGTACGGACCGCCTGCTCCACCCGCTGACGGGCCGTGGCCTCCTCGTCGGCCTGGGTACGGACCGCGTGGCGTCCCGTCGTGGACTCGCCACGGCCCTGGTACCAGCGCCACAGCCGCAGCCAGGGCGTGCCGCAGGCCCGGTTGGCGTTGCGCAGCCAGGCGCGTTCGGCGGCCTCGCCCGCCGCGGTGGCGCCCACCGCGTCCGCGAGCCGCGCGGCGAACTCCTCGCGGGCCTCCTCGGTGAGGCCGACCCGCCGCCTGGTGGCGTACACCGGCCGCAGTCCGGCCGCGGCGGCGTCCAGGTCGGCCGCCACCCGGCGGGCCGCCGCGCCGCGCTCCGCGACGAACTGGCCGAGGGCTTCGCGGAGGTCGCCGACGCCCTCGCCGGTGAGCGCGGACAGGGCGAGGACGGTGGCGCCCGGTTCGCCGTGTTCGCCGAGCGCGATGCCGTCCTCGTCCAGCAGCCGCCGCAGGTCGTCCAGGACCTGGTCGGCGGCGTCCCCGGGCAGCCGGTCCACCTGGTTGAGGACGATGAACATGACCTCCGCGTGGCCGGCCATCGGCCGCAGATAGCGCTCGTGCAGCATGGCGTCGGCGTACTTCTCGGGGTCGACCACCCAGATGACCGCGTCGACCAGCTTCAGGATCCGGTCGACCTGTTCGCGGTGCTGTACGGCGGCGGAGTCGTGGTCGGGCAGGTCGACCAGGACCAGCCCGCGCAGCTGCCCCTCGTTGTCCGGGCTGTGCATGGGGCGGCGGCGCAGCCGGCCCGGGATGCCCAGCCGGTCGATGAGGCTCGCCGCGCCGTCGCTCCAGCTGCACGCGATGGGCGCGGCGGTGGTCGGGCGGCGTACGCCGGTTTCCGAGATGGCCACTCCGGCGAGCGAGTTGAACAGTTGGGACTTGCCGCTGCCGGTCGCGCCGGCCAGGGCGACGACGGTGTGCCGGCCGGAGAGTTTGCGGCGGGCGGCGGCCTCGTCCAGGACCCGGCCCGCCTCGGCGAGCGTGTGACTGTCCAGACGGGTACGGGACAGCCCCACGAGTTCGCGCAGGGCGTTCAGCCGGGAGCGCAGCGGGCCGTCGTACGCCAGCGGGACCGGGACCTGCGCGCTCGGGCCGCGGTGCGGCTGCTCCCCGGCGGAGGCGCGCTCGGCGGCGAGGGCGGCGGAGCCGGTTTCGGTGACGCGGCGGGCGATGAGGCCGTCGTCCCAGGTCTCTGGGGAGGCACCGGCTTCGCCGTCCGTGGCGGAAGCGGGGGTGGCGGCGCTTGTGGCGGTGGCCGTCTTGGGAGGCGTGGCACCGGATGCGGGGCGGGGCTTCGGGGAGCGTGCGGGGTGCGGGTGGGGGCGGGGCACCAAGACGCCTTGCTCGGCGCCGCGCCCGCGCCCGGAACGATCCCGGTCCCCGCTGCCGCCGGCTTCACCGTGCCGGTCCCCGTTACCGCCGGCTTCACCGTGCCGGTCGCCGTCCTGCGCACCATGCCGGTCGCCGTCCTGCGCACCATGCCGGTCGCCGTCCTGCGCACCGAGACGATCGCGGTCCCGTGCACCGTACCGGTCCGGGGCCTGTACGGCGTGACGATCGCGGCCTTCTTCGGGGTGGCCGTCGCGCTCGCGGTCGGCGTCACGGTCGGTGTCGCGACCGAGGTCACGGCCGAGGTCACGGTCCGTGCCACGACCACGGTAACGGTCGGTGCTACGACCACGGTCGCGGTCGCGGTCGGCGTTCTCCTCGCGTACGCGCGCGGGGCGCTCCCGGCCGGTGTCCGGGCCGAGCTCGCCGTTCCCGTCCTGCACGCGCGCGTGCAGGACACCGCCACCGCCCCCCTCGCGCCCGGTGCCGCCCCCGCCACCACCCTGTCCGCGCCCGGCGCCGTCCTTCTCGTGACCGCCGCCGGCCCCGTCGTCCGTGGCGCCGCCTCGCCCCTCGCGGCGACCACCGGTATCCGAGCCGTCGTCGCCGGGCCCCTCCTTCGCCAGGCTGGAGCGCGCGTGCGCGAGACCGCCGGCGCGCTCGGTGCCGTCCGGGGCGCCCGTGGGGGCGCGACCGACGTGCTCCAGGGACCCGGTGTCGCCGCTGCCGCTGTCGGTGCGCCTCATGTGGTCGGTGTGCTCCGTGTGGTCCTGGTCAGTGACGGCGGTCATCGGTCACCTCTCCTTCTGCAGTACGGACAGCGCGGCGATGAGTTCGGCCTGGGGCTCGGGGTGGACGTCCAGGGCGTCGAGCGGGGCGAGGCGCCGTTCGCGTTCGGTGTGCATGACGCGGTCCACGTGCTCGGCGAGCAGCCGCCCGGCCCGGTCGCGCAGCCGCAGGACACCGTGTGCGCCGAGCCGCTCGGCGAGCCCCTCTCCGGCGGTACGTGCCCGGCGCCCGCCCAGCACCGCCGTGGCGACGAGGGCGGCGACCACCTCGGGATCGGGGGCACCGGTGCGCTCCAGGACCCGCACCTCGTCCTCGGCGTACTCCTCCAGCTCGCGACGCCAGCGCCGGGCCGCGAGCCCGATGCGGTGCTCGGAGCTCTCCGAGGAGGTGTCACGGGCGGCCAGCTCGGGGGCGCGGGCGGCGGGCTCGCGGCGCCAGGCGTCGTCCACGCGCTCGTCGGCGGCGGTAACGGCGCACAGCAGCAGGGCGGCCAGGCTCTCCACGAGGGCGTCGAGGAGTTCTCCGGCGGTGCAGTCCAGGGGGAAGGCGCGCCAGCGCTTGAGGGCGTCCCCGGCGAGCACGGCGCCCGACTGCAGGCGGCTGCGCACGCGCGCGTGCTCCCTGTCGTAGGCGGCGTCCACGGCGGAGGTGAGCCGGAGGGCGGCCGCGTACTGGGCCGCGGCGGCGCCGGCCAGCTCGGGCATGCGGGACTTCAGCGAGTCCAGCAGGCCGTAGGCGGTGCGGGCCATGATGTGCTGACGGGCGGCGGGGTCCTGGGCGTGGTGGACGAGCCAGCTCTTCAGAGGCGCGACGGCGGTGGCGGGCAGCAGTCCGGCGCCCCAGGCGGACTCCGGCAGCTCGGGCACGGTGAAGCGGGGTACGTCCCCCAGCCCGGCCTTGGTCAGCAGGGCGCCGTGATGCCGGGAGACCTCGGAGACGACCTGGTGGGGCACCCGGTCCAGGACGGTGACGAGGGCCGCGTTGTACTCCTTGGCGGTGCGCAGCAGGTGCCAGGGGACGGCGTCGGCGTAGCGGGCGGCCGTCGTGACCATGATCCAGATGTCGGCGGCGCAGATCAGTTCGGCGGCGAGGACGCGGTTGTCCGCGATGAGGGAGTCCACGTCGGGGGCGTCGAGGAGGGCGAGGCCGCGCGGGAGGGTGTCGGCCGTCTCGACGCGCAGCACGCGCGCGTGCCCGTCGTCGGTGGGCGGGAACTCCTCGGCGGGGTCCCGGCCGGGGTCCCACACGCGGGTGAGGGCGGGGAGCACGCGCATGCCGCTGAACCAGTGGTGGTCCTCCGGATGGCAGACGAGGACCGGTGTCCGGGTGGTCGGTCGGAGCACGCCCGCCTCGCTCACCCGCCGGCCGACGAGGGAGTTGACCAGCGTGGATTTCCCCGCGCCGGTGGAGCCGCCGACGACGGCGAGCAACGGCGCCTCGGGGTGCCGCAATCGGGGTACGAGGTAGTCGTCGAGCTGCGCGAGGAGTTCGTCGCGGTTGGCACGCGCGCGTGGGGCCCCGGCCAGGGGCAGCGGAAAGCGTGCGGCGGCGACACGGTCGCGCAGAGCGGAGAGTGTGTCGAGCAGCTGAGGCCGTACGTCCAAGGTCACCACATGCGAAGAATGCCCAATTTTAGGGGAATTCTGAAGCATATGGACATGTCTGCGCGCCGACGGAACAGAACGGACGGAAGGGATGAGTGGGACACTGGCACAGTCCAGGCATAACGAGTACACAACACCCGGTGCGTCAGGCGCCAAAAGCGATGCACGATTCGCACCTGCCTGCGATTATCAGGACCGCTTCACCGAACCTCCACATCGAGCCACGGAGGCGAGGCGACAGGGTCAAGGAACCGGGAGCCCTATCCTTGATCCCGGCACCGTCACGGATCGGCCCCCACCAGGCCACCAGGCACGAGGCCACCCCACCCGGCCCCCGTAGCTCAGTGGATAGAGCAGGCGCCTTCTAAGCGCTTGGCCGCAGGTTCGAGTCCTGCCGGGGGCGCCACCGACACAGGACAGGGCCGGAGCGCAGACAGGCCGCCCCGTCCGCCCGGCGACCCGGACCGGGGGCGATGCCCGACGGGGAGACGGACTCCTGGGGGTGAGGACCGATGTCCGCGCCCTCTCCCCGGCCCTCCGGAACAGCCCGGCCAGGATCTCCAGGCTTCACCCGGAAAGAGGAGGCGGGGCGCCTTCGGCTCGTAGCCGCCGATGGTCTTGCGCGGGAATGCGATGAGGCCGGGAGCCCGTGGTCACCCTTCGGCCTTTGCTGCACGGACGTCGCGGGGACCACCGTCCAGGTCCGCCGGCTGCCGGCCCACGGCCGGGAATCGTGGACGGCCGGCTCATCCCGTCGACGCAGGGAGGCTCGCGTGGGACGTCCGCCGCAGAACGGCGCCGCCCTTTCCCCGGCCGCGAGGAACGCCTCGACCGCCGTCCGGCGCTCGGCGGGCGAGTCCGCGGTCACGCGCAGCTCATCACCGCCCCTGGTGATCGCGGCCACCCCGGAGCCGTGACGCGCGGGCCGGCCCCGCGCGAACGAGATCAACGACATCAGTGCCAGGGCTCTCCGGCAGGCCCGGCAGCGGGCGGTACGCGGCGACGACACCGCCCCGTCATCGCTGATCGTCACATCGCCAGGAACGGCCCGCCGACAGCAGGGATCGGTCGCCCGGCAAGCCGGGCGACCGATCCGGGTACGCGGGATTACGGACAGCACACGACCTCGTCGCCGCCATGCCCGCGGCCCACGGTAACGGTCCGGTCCGGTCCGTTACCGAATAATCGGCCGTTCACCGTGAGGCACAAGACTTACGGTCAGCCACGCTCGCAATCGACGGGAAGTGCTTCGAACACCAGGTGCACCGACGCGACCTCTTCCTTCTTGACATTGGCCGAACAGTCGATGTTGTTGTCGGCGGGATTCACGTTCGGCTGGTCGAGGACCTCGATAACGTCACAACTAAGGATCTGCCCGCCGTTGTCGAAGCTGTGCGTGTCACCGCCGGCGGCATGCACAGTGCCGGCGGCCCCACCAGCAGCTGCCAGTGTCGCGAAGGCGCAGACCAAGGCACCCTTGAACTTCATAGAACCTTCTCCATATCAACCTCTGAAGATCGGCAGACGAGCGTGCGGAGATTCCGTAACGCCAGGAAGTGCCTCACGCAGTGCCGAACGAGACTTCTTCGATGCCGAGAACACAGGACGCCTGTTGCGACTTCGTCGATTCTGAGCGCTTACTTCGGCACATCGAGTACGGCGTCCGCATTCCGTCCAAGTACCCACGGCCGGCCAGGACGGGCAAGATGGTGGACCGGATGGCCGGGGAAATCTCTTCCCACGGCTCGCACCACACGGTGTCACTGCAACGGAACGCGTCCCAGGTAGGTCCGTGGCCGTGTTCACGGTTGAAGTCGTCAACCCAGCTCAACGCGTTCTCTCGCCATACATCGTCACCGACGAGACGCTTGGCCCGCGCGTACACCTCGATGGTCCCCACGTGCCACTCTGTATATATCCGGTAAGAAGCCAGGATGATTTTCGCGTCAGCCTCGTTGGGCCTCGGGCAGAGTGGGCAGGCAACGGCTGCGGCCACGGCTCGCCGCACCCGGGCCATACGTTGAGGGGTCATCTCTGCGGAACAGGAAGTCACTCTCGATTCAACACTTTCCGGACTGACACATGGCGAGAGAAAGTGCGGAGCGGTCTCTGGCCCGGGGGCCGAGACCGCTCCGATCTGACCAGTGAGCAGCTATTCACGCCCGTCCTGGTGATGCCTGAGAGACTCAGAACGGTTTGTTGAAGCCGCGGGTCAGCGACAGCCGCGCGTGCCTGCTAGTCGTGCTTCTTGTTCTGGAAGATGTTCGCCTTCGAGTAGTGGTCGTTGTCGTACACGACGGTGAGCTCCTTGTTCTCCTCCTCGTAGTTCTTGGAGCAGTCGATGTTGTTGTTGGCCGAGGACAGGATCGGGATGTCGATGATCTCGATCGTGTCGCAGCTGGCGATCTTCGTGCCGTTGTCGCGCAGGAAGCTGTCGTCGTCGGCGGCCGAGGCCGCGGAGGCAGCGCCACCAGCCATGGCCAGCGCGGTGAGGGTGCAGGCGAGCGCCTTCTTGAGAGCCATGTGGGTCTCCTGTGGGGTTGGGTTGGGTCGGAACATGAGAACAGGTGAGTTCCTGAAAGAGCGTCACCCGCACTCAGTGGTACCGCGCTGTAAGCCATGGCGTGGGGCTGTGCTTCCAGCGCGACCAATCAGTGAACGAATCTGCGGCCCGACGGATGTTGCTCCCACCGGGTGAAGCCTCTACCGATGGACTGCGGACGTTGCCGCCCGACTCTCCGCTCCCCGAACAATCGATGCCGGCTTGCGACACCGATGCGATTGGGAGGTCGAGCACTTCGATGCTCACACAGGAAAAGTTCCAGGTGCTGTCAGCGAGCCTCCGGGCTCCCTCATATGCGTGAGCGGTTCCACCTTGCAGAGCAGTCATGAACACCGCACACAGCGAGAGAGGCTCGGCACGGTGCGGCCGGCGTTGCCGCGCAAGACGAGGCATTGCTGCGCGGATCAAGTGTTCGCCACGCGGAATGACGTACCGAGCCGACCCGCCATGGTGCGTAGCGGGCCGGGCGCCACCGGTGAGCAGCACGGCGTCCTTCGCGGCCTGACTCCTCCCGCCGCCGCTGCACACCGATCCACTTCTTGAACCGACGTGGGTTCCTTCCGATGAAGACGCGGAGCAGCCGGGTGCCGCGCACTTTCCCACTTCACTCCGTTGGAGCAAAACCCGCTGGTTGCCGCTTCGTTTCCTAGGTGTAGTCGCGCTGCAGACGCCTGGTCATTCGCCCGCACGAATCGCTGGGCGCGGCAGCCGCCGAACGCGCGCCGCTCCCCCCAGAGCTCGTGCTTTCGACTCCCCATCATCCCAACAAAGGAGACTTCTCATGGCTCTCAAGAAGGCGCTCGCCTGCACCCTCACCGCGCTGGCCATGGCTGGGGGCGCTGCCTCCACGGCCTCGGCTGCCGACGACGACGACAACCCGAAGTTCGACAACAGCGCGTACATCCTCAGCTGCGACACGATCGAGGTGATCGACATCCCGATCCTGTCCTCGGCCAACAACAACATCGACTGCTCCAAGAACTACGAGGAGGAGAACAAGAAGGTCGTCATCGTGGACGACAGCGACAGCGTCCGCGAGGCCAACTTGTTCCTCAAGAAGGACGAGTACCGCTGACGACGGTAGGCAGCTGACGCGGCCTTCCTGACCAGCATTCGTTTTCCTTTTCCAGCGGCTCCCGATCTTTTTTCGGGGGCCGCTTCCTCGTTTTCTGCGGATCGAGGCCACCGTGCAACGGATGGCATGTCGTCGAAGGGGGTCGTCGGCTGATGACCGTGCCCACGTCCCGTGCGGGGCCGTGGCGCTTCGGCGGAAACAGGAGGACGGGAGGGGAAGTCTCACATCGTGAAGGCGACCGCTGTCGCCGCCGGCGCCGCGGGCACTCAGGGCGTGGGCGCCGGTTCGCCCGGCGCGCTGCCCGGCAACCCGCTTCAGGTACCGACGTACGTCCCGGTCAACCTGTACGGCAACACCCTCGGCACCATCGCGCCACGGAACGCCCGGCGACAACGGCTACGGCTGATCGGACCGGCACATCCGGACGCGAGACCCGGCACGCCGAGACCCGGTACGCCGACATTCGGCGCCCGGGCGCAGGAGTTCGTGCCGCGACCGCGGCACACGGGGTCACGCGTACCGGTAGATGCGGCTCATGTCCTCCAACTGGTCCGGTGTCTCCTTCCACGGCGGCAGCTTCTGGTGCCGGGCCACGACCCGTCCGTGCTGGGCGTCACCGGCTCCGGGCGGCTCGGCCGGCAGATAGCGGTGGCTGCGGTGCGCCCGCTGCCAGCGGTACCACTGGAGGTCCAGGAAGGCATGATGCAACCAGAACACCGGGTCGTTGACGGACGCGCCGCCGAGCATCGCACCACCGACCCAGCGGTGCACCCGGTTGTGGTTGCGCCAGGAGGCGCTGCCGCTGCCGGTCGTCCAGCCCTCCAGCTTGTTGCGGAAGCCCTTGCGGACGGTCGAGTCCCAGGGCCACGCGTCATAGACGGGATCGTCGAGCGCCCACTGCAGCTCGCTCTTGGTGGGCAGTTGGATGGGAGCGGCCGGGCGCCCCAGGTCCCGGGTGAGAAACCTGCCGTCGGTGACGCCCACCTTGAGAGTCCAGTGGCCCGCCGAGTAGGCGAACGGACCTGTCATCACCTGCCGGTCCGAACGCCGGCCGTTCCCGCCCAGAAGGTCCTTCGTCCACGGCACGGAGGTCGTCGTACGGTCCCGGGTCCAGTCCCAGTACGGCACCGTCACCGAGGAGTCGACCCGGCGCAGGGCCCGCTCCAGTTCGAGCACGAACCTGCGGTGCCACGGCAGGAACGACGGCGCCATGTGCGCGCTGCGCAGCCCGTGCTCGCCGTCCGAACCGAAGTAGTCGAGGTGCATCCGCACGAACTCGTCGTACTCACCTCGTCGCTTGAGCGTCAGTAGCGCGTTCACGAACCGCCGCCGTTCCCCGGCGGTGAGGGTGCTGACGTTCTTACGCACGTACGCCATGCCGGTCCCCTGTGTGCGCATGGCCGCCCTGGTGCGCGCCGGAGGAGTCGTCACCGGACCGGTCCGGCGCCGGACCGCGGAGCCGCCGGCCGGGACCGACCTCGTCCACGGCCGCCCGGGTCGCCTCCAGCGGCGTCCCGTACGACGTGTAATGGTCGACCATGCTCAGCCAGGTGCCGTCCGCCCGGCGCATCAGATGCAGTGGACGGCCGTCGACGGTGATCCGCCATTCGCCGCCGACCGCCCCGCGCCCCACCGCGGGCATGCGGACGCCCTGGATACGGCGGCCCCGGTAGATCTCGTCGAAGGAGCCGCCGCCCGGCTCCCCGGTCGAGGGCACGGGCCGGGAGGCGGCAAGGACCGGGGGCAGCGCCAGCGTGGCGGTGACGGCCAGCAGCCCCCGCGTCATCTCCCTGCGGGACGGTCTGGCCGCCCCTGTCCCGGCCTGTTGCTGGGCACCCGCCCTCACTTCACCTACACCGACGACCATGCTCGCTCCTCGTCCGGCTACAGATATCCGTACCGGACTAACCGGGCGAGGGTGCGCGGGGTCACCGCCGTAGGGCCATACGGAGGGTGCGTCTGTGACCGGCCGCGCTCCCGGGGCCGTGACGGTGCGGGACGGGAGGGAGGGTGCCGTCCTCGGAAAGTCCGGCGCCCAGCAGGCCGAAGCTCTCGCCGTCACCGGGGGAGCAGGCGAGCCGGCAGGGCGGCCGGCCGTCGCCCGCCTCGGTTCCGGCCGTCCGGGCGAGCACGCGAGCGTGCCGAGGTCCACGGCGCGGGGGGGCACCGGGTACTGAGACCAGCGCGCGACCGTATCGGCGGCCCTTGCGCGGTCCGTCGGCTTCCGGCCCGTCCGGAGCGCCCGGGAGCGCGCCGCACGACCGAGCGATGCGTTTGTGGTCACGCCCTGGGCCGGTGTCGCATGTGCGCGACACCGGCCCAGGCGAGGACCGGGGCGTCAGCCCCCCGGCGGCCGGCCGGCGCCGCACCGGCACCGGCCCGTGTCAGTCCGCCGGCGGCTGGGTCACTCCGAGGGAAGGGCGGACGGCGCGGGCAGGAACACGACGCTGGGCGCGGACGTGCCGCTCCCGGTGACGTCCGCCTCCAGCAGCTTTTCCAGGCCGGACATCACGTCGGTGGCGGACTGCAGGAGCTGGTCGGAGTCGCCGGTGATCGCCTCCACGAGATTGTCGATCGCTGTCTCGAGGGCGGAGAACACGTCGTCGAAGATGTCCCGGGCCACGGGCACAGCGCGGTGCGCCTGCCGCGCGGCCCTCGACGCGGCGGGAGCCACCGGGGCGGCCGGGCTCGCGGAGGCGGTGGACGCGGGGCTTGCGGGGGTGGTGGGGGGTTTCACCGTCGTGACCGGTGCCCGGCCGGCGGCCACTCCGGCGAGGGCCGCCTTCGCCGCCGCCCCCAGCCTTGCGGCCTCGTCGACGGGAAGGGAGCCCTTCTCCAGCGACTGGTGGAGCAGTTCGACGACCGGATCGAGCGCGGGGTTCACGCTGCCCAGGGCCCTGGCCCGGGCGAGCAGCCTCTCCTTCTGCGCCGCGGGGACGGACACCTGGGTCGCGGTACGCCCGTGCTCCCGGGCCATGTCGGCGGCGACGGCCGCCGGGCCGGTGACACCGACCAGAACGGACGCGCAGAGGACGGTGGAGGCGAGACGCCGGACGGGCAGATCACGCATGGGAATTCCTTTCGGCGAACACTGGGACCTGAGCTCACTGTCCGTTCGGCGATCTCTCCACGCAACCGCTCGACCACCGACTGTGACCCGCCCGGGGGAGCGCGGAACCGGACCGCCCGCGCCGCGGTCCGGGCAAGGGGCAGACGCCGGCCGAAGGGCTGGGTCCGGCGTCGGCCGTTGTCGCGGGAGCCGCCGAAAGCCGGGGCCGGCAGGCCGACATGTGTGTCGCGAAGGGCCCGGTCCTGGCATCCGCCGCCGTCGCCGTCGCCGGTGGTGGTGCCCAGGTTGCCTCCGCCGATACCGGTCGGGCCGGCATGGAGATGTGTTCCCCAGGACCGGCACGCGCATCCGGGCGGGATGCCCGGCACTGCGTCAAGACGTGGGTACGCCGGGGAGTTCGCCGCCGATGAGGTGATGTACGGGAGGGCCGTTCCGGTGATGGCGGTGCACTTGTCCGGTTGCCCCAACCGATCCGGACGGCCGTCCGGGCGCCCGCGCGATCCGCTCCCGGCGTACCCCGGACGCACCCGGCGGCCGGGCCGCTCGCCCGGACGACGTACCGGATACCGGGATCAGCGCACCGGGTGACGTGCCGGTCCGGCGGATGAAGGCCCACGCCGGCGCGCTCGGTCACGACCACGCGGCGACCTTCCCGATCCGGTCCGCGGCCCGGCGGTGACCCCCCGGGCTTCCGGCTCGTTTGCCACGCGGACGCGGCGTGGGTCCAGGCGCTCTTCGCCGCCGTGGGCGCCCAGGACCGCAGACGCGTTCACGACCGCAGTCCCGAGCGCCCTGTGAAGGAGGTAAACGCGCATGGACCCATCACCTTCCGGCTTCCGGCCCGGGGTCCTGCACGTCGCGCAGCCTGTCGACGGCGGTGTCGCCCGGGTCGTGCTCGACCTGAGTCGGGCTCAGCTCGCGGCGGGCCTGCGGGTCGCGGTCGCGTGTCCCGGCGGTGCGCTCGCCACGGGACTGCGGGAGGTGGGAGCCGAGGTATGGGACTGGCCGGCAGGCCGGTCGCCGGGACCCGGCCTGCCGGGCGAGGTACGGCGGCTCGTACGCCTGCTCGACGAGGTACGGCCCGACTTGGTTCACGCGCACAGCGCCAAAGCCGGCCTGGCCGCGCGGCTCGCCGTCCGCGGACGCGTTCCGACCGTGTTCCAGCCGCACGCCTGGTCCTTCGAGGCGGTCGGCGGGATCACCGCGGCACTCGCCGTGCGCTGGGAACGGTGGGGCGCGCCCTGGGCGGACCGGGTGGTGTGCGTCAGCGCGGCGGAGCGCGCGACCGGCCTGCGCGCGGGGGTGCGCGCCGCCTACCGGGTCATCCCGAACGGCATCGACACCACCCGCTTCTCCCCGGCCTGCGCGTCACCGCCCGCCTTCCCGGCCCCCACAGCACCTCCTCCCCCCGTCGGCGGCGACCGCCGCGCCGGGGGCGAGGCCGGCCCGGCCGGGCGGCCCCTCGTCGTCTGCGTGGGCCGTCTGTGCCGGCAGAAGGGCCAGGACGTACTGCTGCGCGCCTGGGAGACCGTCCTCCAGACACTGCCGCAGGCGCGGCTCGCGCTGGTGGGTGACGGCCCGGACCGCGAGGCGTTACGCCGACGGGCACACCCCTCGGTGCAGTTCACGGGCGCGGTCGCCGACGTCGTGCCCTGGTACCGGGCCGCCGATCTGGTGGTGCTGCCCTCGCGCTGGGAGGGCATGGCGCTCGTCCCGCTGGAGGCCCTCGGCTGCGCACGGCCCGTCGTGCTCACCGACGTCGACGGTGCTCGCGAGAGCCTGCCGCAGGCGCTGGCCACGCACTGCCTGGTGCCTCCGGCGGACTCCGTGGCACTGGCCCGGGTGATCACCGCGCTGCTGTCCGATCCGCCGTTACGCGCGGCTCTCGGCGCCCAAGGCCGTCGGCACATCGTGTCCCGGCACGACGTGCGGCACACCGCGGCCCGGATGGCGGCCGTCTACCGCGAACTCCTCACCGACGCGCCACCACGGACCGGCCGCCGCCCGACGCAGACCGAACACCGCCCCGCACCGACCGACCCGCACACGGCGTACACCGACCACCGCCCGGCACAGCCCGGCCGGGCCCCGGCGGAGAGCAGCGGAACGAGCCGGCTCGTGCCCGCCGAACGCAGGGAGTCCAGAGACTCGTGACCACGGAAACCACCGTTCCCTCGCCCGGCGCGCAGCCATGGGCCCACGGACCCCCGCACGTCTCCGTCGTACCCGCCCGTCCCGTCGGCGGCTTCCGGTTCCCTTCGCGGCGCCCGGCCGGGTGGTATGCCCCACCACTGCCGCTGCTCGCCGCCGATCTGCTCGCCGCGCTGGCGGGCACCGTCGTCCTGGGGGAGGCCGCCCCCCGGCCGGTGCCGGCGGCCGCGTTGGTGGCCGGCGCGCTGCTGCTGCGTCCGCGCTCGGCCCGGCCGGTGCCCGGTGTGCTCGACGAACTGCCCGCGGTGAGTGGGCGGATCGCGGTGACCTGGCTGGCCCTGGCCGCGCTGCTCGCCGCGTACGACCCCGCCCACGCCCTGACCGCCCGGACCCTGCTGCTGGGCTGCACCCTGCATACCGCGGCCGCCGGCCTGACCCGGGCCCTGGTGCACTGGCGGTGCACGGTCGCGCTACTGCGGCGACCGCGTACCACCCTGGTGATCGGGCCCGCCGTGACCGCGCAGCGGGTCGCCGCCGCGCTGCTGCGGCATCCGCGCTGCGGAGTGCGGCCGGTGGGCGTGGTCGCGGAGCAGCCGGGGGGCACCGGGGTACTGCCGGTCCTCGACACCGGCGAGGAGGTGGAGCGGGCACTCGTCCAGAACGGGGTGCGGGTGGTCCTGACCGTGCACCCGGCCGTGCGCACCGAGCGGGCTCCGCTGCTGCGGGCGCTCGCCGAGTCGGGCTGCGCGCTGTGGGAGGTGGACGCGGACAGCCCGGCGTACGAGTCGCGCGACCGGATCGCCGGGTTCGCCGTGCGTCGCCTGGACCTGGGCACGCGGCGGCGCGGCAGCGCCGGCAAGCGGCTCATGGACATGGTGGTGTCCGGGGTGCTGCTGGCCCTGGCCAGCCCGGTGCTGCTGGCGTGCGCGATGGTGCTGCGGCTCACCGAAGGGCCCGGGGTGGTGTTCCGGCAGGAACGCGTCGGCAAGGACGGCCGCCCCTTCACGATGCTGAAGTTGCGCACCCACCGCCCGGCCGACGAGCACGAGGCGGCCACCCGGTGGAGCGTGGCCGGCGAGCAGCGGATGAGCCGCTTCTGCCGGTTGCTGCGGCATACCTCGCTGGACGAGCTGCCCCAGTTGTGGAACGTCTTCCGGGGGGACATGAGCCTGGTCGGTCCGCGGCCCGAACGGCCTCACTTCGTCAGCCGGTTCAGCGACCTCCATCCCGGTTACGCGGCCCGCCATCGCATGCGGGCCGGTATCACCGGTCTCGCCCAGATCAACGGGCTGCGCGGGGACACCTCCATCGAGGACCGGGCCCGCTTCGACAACGCCTACATCGACAACTGGTCGCTGTGGCAGGACGTCTGCATCCTGCTGCGCACCGCCGCCGCGCTCGTGCGCTCCACGGGGAGCTGACCCGATGACGTCCCGCCCGCCGTCCCCCGGGCCCGCACGGCTGTCCCCGGTGCTGCCGGTGGTGGCCGTGGTGGCGCTGCTCGCGCTGCCCGTCGCGCCCGGTGACGGCGGTGGCGCCGGCCCGGCCGACGCGCTGTCGGCGCTGGCCGTCCTCTGCTGCGCGGTGCGGCTGCTGCGCGCGCGCCGCCGCCCGCTCGGCCCGGCCGCCTGGGTGATCCTCGGGCTGCCGGTGGCCGCTCTGGTGCCGGCCGCGCTGCACGCGGTCCCGGCCGACGCCGGAATCACCGGCCTCGGCCGATACCTCCAGGTCTTCGTCCTGGTCCCGGCCGGCGTCGCGCTGCTCATCCGGGGCCGGGCCGACTTCCGGCTGCTGGCCTGGTCGTTGGTGGCGCTCGGGGGGTGGCAGGGCGCGGTCGGCGTGCACCAGTACGTCACCCGGACCGGCGCCTCCTACCAGGGCGAGAACATCCGGGCGGTCGGCACCTTCGGGGTGACGGACGTGATGGGCATGGCCACGGTGGTGTCCTTCGGGCTGGTGTCCGCGGTAGGCCTGGCCCTGGGCCGGTCCGTGGCGCGGGACCGGGTGATCGCCATCGCCTGCGCGCTCGCCCTGTCGGTGCCGCTCGCCCTGTCCTTCAGCCGGGGTGCCTGGATCGCCACCGCCGTCGCCCTCACGGTCCAGCTCCTGCTGGCCGGGGCGCGCCGGGCGGTGCGGGTCGTGGCGGTCGTGCTGGCGGGGGCGGTGCTGGTGGGCGGGCTGGGGGTGGGTACGACGCCGCTCCGGGAGCGGATCGACAGCATCACGCGGGTCGCCGACGCGCCGGACCAGTCGGTCACCGACCGGTACACGATGTGGGCGGCGGCGGTCGACATGTGGCGGGACCGGCCGCTGACCGGCGTGGGGCTGAAGGCGTTCCCGGAGTACCGCGACGCACACGCCTCGCTCGCCCTGTCCTCGGGCAGCGACACCGAGGGCGCGGGCGCCGCCTTCCGTCGGCAACCGCTGCTCTCCCCGCACAACATGTACCTGCTGGTCCTCGGCGAACAGGGACTGACGGGGCTGCTGTGTCTGGCGGGCGGCTGGCTGGCCCTGCTGGTGTGCGCCCTGCGCGGCCTGTGCCGGACCCGCGCGGCCGGCGGCCGGGGCCTGGACTGCGCGCTGGTCGCCTGCGGGCTGCTGGTGTGGCAGCTCGTCGACTTCGTGTACGCCGACATCGGCGGCCCGTCGACCGTGCTGACAGCGGTGTGCTTCGGGCTGGTCGCCTGGTGGGCGCTGCTGGCCGGTGACGGCCCCGGCACGGACGAGCACTCCGAGACCCCGGCCCGGCACGCACCGGCTCCGGCACCGGGAACGGGTACGGGCAAGGCGGTCCCGCGTTGACGAGTCGTACGACCGGTGAGGCACCGGGGCCGGACACCGCCGCCGCCCGGCAGCCGTCGGCGGTCACGGGCCCGGCGCGAGAAGCAGGCATCGACAGGACCGCCCCGCCATACGGCTCTCCACCCGCCCCCGCCCGCGACACCACGCCATCCCACCGCGCCCCTGAAGCAGCGACCCCCACGTCCCGCGTCCCCGGCCCCCCTCAACCGGACGAGCCCCCGGTCCCGACCGGCCGTTTCCTGGCCCGGGCCGCGTTCCTCACCGCCTCCCTCTCCGTCGCGGCGGCGCTGCTCGGGCTGGTGCGGGACCAGTCGCTGGCGCGGTTGTTCGGGGCCGGGCGGGACACGGACGCCTTTCTGGTCGCCTGGACCGTGCCGGAGTTCGCGGCCACGCTGCTCATCGAAGACGGGCTGGCCTTCGCGCTGATCCCGGCGTTCAGCGCGGCCCTGGCCCACCGGGCGCGGGGCGCCGCCGGGGATCCGGTGCGCTCGCTGGTGGCCGGCACCCTGCCCCGGCTGGCGCTGGCGTTCGCGGCGGTCGGCGGGCTGCTCACGGTGGCCGCGCCCTGGTTCGTCGCGGTGCTCGCGCCGGGCCTGCCCGACCCGGCCCCGGCCGTGGACTGCACCCGGCTCACGGCCAGTTGTGTGCTGAGCTTCGGTCTCGCCGGGTACTTCAGCGCGGCGCTGCGCGCGCACCGCAGCTTTCTGGCGCCGGCCGCCATCTACATCGTCCACAACCTCGCGATCATCACGGCGATGTACGCGTTCGGCGGCCGGTGGGGCGTACGGTCGGCCGCGTTCGGGGTGGCGGCGGGCGGCTTGCTGATGGTGGCGTTGCAGGTTCCGGCCCTGGCCTTGCGGTTGCGGGGCGGCCGTACGGACCCGCGGCCCGCCGCCCCGGCACCCCCGCTGGACGCGCCCCTGCTGGCCACCGTGCTGCTGTTCGCGCTGGGCCGGCAGTCGCAGGTGCTCATCGAACGGTTCCTGGCCTCCGGGCTGCCCGCCGGGGCCATCTCGCACCTGAACTACGCGCAGAAGGTCGCGCAGATCCCGATGACGCTGTCCATGATGCTGTCCACGGTCACCTTCCCGGTGGTGGCGCGGGCGCTGGCCGACGGCGAGACCGAGCGGGCCCGGGGCCGGGTGGAGCGGGATGTGGCGGTGGCCGCCCGCCTGGTGCTGCTCGGCACGGCCGCCGTCGTGGCCTGCGCCCCGCAGCTGATCGGACTGCTGTTCCAACGGGGCGCGTTCACCGCCCAGGACACCGCGGCGACCGCCGGTGTCATGCGGGTCTACGCGCTGGGGCTGCTCGCCCAGACCCTGACCGGGGTCGTGGTCCGCTCGTACTTCTCGGCGGGCCGCGCCACCTGGTACCCGGCGGCCGCGATGGCCGCGGGGATCGCCGTGACCTGGGGAATCGGCGCGTGCACGGCCGGTTCCCGGGGGGCCGCCGGGATCGCCGCCGCGAACGCCGCCGGGATCACCCTGACCGCCGCGCTGCTGCTCGCGGGCACCGGCCGCAGTGGTGTGCCGCTGCGGGCCGGTGCCGTGCTGCGCGGGCTCGGCCGCCCCCTGGGGGCGGCCTGTGGGGCCACCGTGGCGGGCGGGCTGGCGGCGGGAGTGCCGTCGGCCGCCCCGGCCGGGCTCGCCGCCGGCGTGGCCACGGTGGCCGTCGTCTTCCTCCTGCTCGGCGGCGCCCCCGGCGCCCGTGCCCTCCGTCCCGTCCGTTCCCTCCCCCAAAGGCTCGCCCATGCCCTCACCCGCTAAGTCCCCGGCGGCCGGCCCGCCCCCGTGGATCGCCATGTACCACTCGGTCGGCGACTGCTCCGACGACCCCTACCGCGTCACGGTCTCCCCCGGCCGGCTGGAGCGGCAGTTGCGCTGGCTGGTCCGGCGGGGGCTGCGCGGGGTGTCGGTGGCCGAGCTGCTGGCCGCCCGGGACCGGGGCGAGGGCCGGGACCTGGTGGGTCTCACCTTCGACGACGGGTATGCCGACTTCGTCACCAACGCCCTTCCGCTGCTCGACCGTTGGAGGTGCACGGCCACCCTGTTCGTGCTGCCCGGCCGGCTCGGCGGCGACAACGCCTGGGATCCGCTGGGCCCGCGCAAACCGCTGCTGACCGCCGACGGCATCCGGCGGGCCGCCGCCGCGGGCGTGGAGATCGGCTCGCACGGCCTCACCCACGTCGATCTCACCCGGGCCGACGACACCCGGCTGAAGGCCGAGACCGTCGAGAGCCGGGCCGCGCTGGAGGAGCTGACGGGCGCCCCGGTGGGCGGCTTCTGCTACCCGTACGGCACGGTCGACCGGCGCGTCGTGGCGGCCGTGCGGGAGGCCGGGTACGACTACGCGTGCGGCATCGACCCCGGTCGGCTGACCGGCCGGCACGCCCTGCCGCGGGTGCACATCGGGCAGGAGGACACCGCCGTACGCCTGGTGCTGAAACGCCGGCTGCACCGGTGGCGCCGACGGCCGGTGGAGGGACTGCGGTGAGGGTCCTGCACATCATCACCGGGCTGAACGTGGGCGGCGCCGAGCAGCAACTGCGGCTGCTGCTGCGGCATCTGCCGGTCGAGTGCGAGGTGGTGACGCTGACCGATCCGGGCCCGGTGGCCGACGGGCTCGCGGCCGACGGGGTGCGGGTGACCCACCTCGGCATGAGGGGCAACCGCGACCTGAGCGCGCTGCCCCGGCTGACCGGGATCATCCGGCGCGGCCGGTACGACGTGGTGCACACCCATCTGTACCGGGCCTGCCTGTACGGCCGGATCGCCGCCCGGCTGGCCGGGGTGCCTGCCGTCGTCGCCACCGAGCACTCGCTCGGGGACACCCAGACGGAGGGCCGGCCGCTCACCACGGGGGTCCGCGCGCTGTATCTGCTGGGCGAGCGGCTGGGCCGGACCACCGTCGCGGTCTCCCCGGCGGTCGCCGCCCGGCTGGCCCGCTGGGGCGTGCCCGAGCCGCGCATCACGGTCGTGCCAGGCGGCATCGACCTCGCCCGGTTCGCCTTCGACCCGTCGGCCCGCCGCCGCGCCCGCACGGAACTGGGCCTGGACGAGGGCGCGTTCGTGATCGGCGGCATCGGCCGACTCGTCCCCGGCAAACGCTTCGACGTCCTGGTCCACGCCCTCGCCGGGCTGCCCGCCGACTGCCGGCTGCTGCTGGTCGGCGGCGGCCCGCAGGAAGGCGCGCTGCGGCGGGCCGCGCACCGGGCCGGGGTCGCGGACCGGGTGGTCTTCGCCGGGGAGCGGCCGTATCTGCCCGACGGCTCGCCCGGGGCCGGGCTGCCCGCGCTGACCTCGGCGATGGACGTGCTCGCCGCCCCCTCGCCCGAGGAGGCGTTCGGGCTGGCGGTGGTGGAGGCGCTCGCGGCCGGGCTGCCGGTGCGCTACACCTCCTGTCCGGCCCTGGAGGACCTGCCGTTCGAAGCCGCCCCGGACGCGTTGCGGGTCCCGTGCGAGCCCGGCGCGTACGCCCGCGCGCTCGCCGGGGTCCGCGCCGCCGGTCCCGGTCCGCGCGCCCCCGCCGGGGCGGCTCGCCACTACTGCATCACCCGCAGCGCCGCCCGGCTCCTGAACGTCTACGCGGCGGCGCTCGCCCACCCGTCCCCCACCCCCAGGCCCCCGCAGAAAGCCGTCCTGTCATGACCGAGAACCACACCCGGCGTCACCGCGGCTCCCGTCTCGCCCCGCCCCGCGCGTTCCCGCCCTGGTCGCTGGTGGCGGCCGGGGTCCTCGCGGGCGGGCTGCTGGGCGGCGGGTACGGCGTGCTGCGGCCCGCCGAGTACACGGCCACCAGCTATCTGGTCGCCGTGCCCGGCGAGCGGTCCGACGCCGCCGGCGCGCTGGGTTTCGCGCAGGCCTACGGCCGTATCGCCACGCAGCCCGCGGTGCTCGCCGACGCCCAGGTATCCGCCGGGGTGCCGGTGGCCGCGCTGCGCGCCGGGGTGCGCACCGCCACCTCGCCCGACGCGCCGATGGTCGCCGTCTCCGCGACCTCGCCCCGCCCGGCGGAGGCCGCCGCCATGGCCAACGCGGTCGCCGGGGCGCTGGCCCGGCGCGCCGACGCCGCCCGGGCCGCCACCCGCGTGTCCCTGGTCCCGTTCACCCGCGCGGTACGGCCGACCGAGCCGTCCTCGTCCTCCGCCGGGGTGACCGGGCTGGTCGGGGCGGGCGGGGGCGGGCTGCTCGGCGCCCTCGCGCTGCTGGTACGGCCGCGCCGCGCGCCGGAGGCCGAGGTCCCGCGCCCGGCCCCCGCGCCCGGACCGGCCGTCGTCGCCGACGCGCGCGGCCGGCGGTGACCGCCACCGTCGCGGCGCGCGCCCGCGTCCGCCTCACCGCCGAACTCGTCAACGACGCGGACGTGTTCGCCGGCCTGGCCCCGGCCTGGGAACGGCTGGCCGGGCGGTGTGCCGCCGCGACCCCATTCCAGAGCCACGCCTGGCTGCACTCGTGGTGGCTGTCGTACGGCCGGCCGGGACGGCTGCGGCTGCTGCTGGTACGGGCCGGCCGGGACCTGGTGGCCGCCGCGCCGCTGATGCTGGTCCGCCGGCCGCTGCCGGCGCTGCTGCCGCTCGGCGCGGGCATCTCCGATTACGCGGACGTGCTGCTGGACGACGCCGACGACGGGCGGGCGGCCGGTGTGCTCACCGAGGCGCTCGCGGACGCGGCCCGCACCGCGCTGGTCGACTTCCGCGAGGTGCGTCCGGGCGGCGCGGTGGAGCGGGTCTACGACCGCTGGCCCGGACCGCGCCGCACGGTCCCCGACTCCCCGTGCCTGGAGCTGCCCGCCGTACCGATGGACGAGCTGATCGCCCGTCTGCCGTCGGGCAAGTCCGGCCAGCGGGCGCGGGCGAAGCTGCGCAGGCTGGCCGCGCTGGGCGTGCGCCGGCGGACAGTGGGCCCGGAGGAGGTCGGGACGGCGCTCGACCGGCTGCTGGCGCTGCACCGGCTGCAGTGGCAGGGCAGAGACGTGACGAGCGAGCATCTGCGGCCCCGGTTCCGGGCTCATCTGCTGCGCGCGGTGGGCCCGATGGTGCGCTCGGGCAACGCGGTGGTCACCGAGTTCCGGATCGGCGACGAGGTGGTGGCCGTCGACCTGACCCTGCTCTCGGGCGGCATGGCCGGCGGCTACCTCTACGGCGCCCACCCGGGCCTGCGGGAACGCCGGGCGGACGTGGCGGTGATACTGCTGGACGCCTGCGCCGAGCTGACGGGTAGCGGCGGGCCGGGCACACTGAGCCTGCTGCGCGGCGACGAGCCGTACAAGCGTCACTGGCGGCCCGACCGCGTCGTCAACCAGCGGCTGCTCATGGCCCGTCGGCACACCGCCCCGCTGTTGACGGCCGCGCTGTGCGGCACGACCGCACGGCAGCGGGGCAGGGAGCTGCGGCATCGGTGGCGGGAACGCGGGCGGCCCTAGCGGTGCCGCGACCACCAGCCGAAGGGAAGGCAGATGTCGTGGCCGAGCCAGTACCCGGTCCAGTCGTCCGGATCCAGCGGCGCGCAGGTGGCCGGGGGCGTGGTGGGAGCCTGGGTCGGAGCCGGTGTGGACGACGGCGCGGACTGGTCGTCGCGGCCGTACAGGGCGGCCCGGTAGATCCGTGCGGAGCGGGGGTTGGCCGGGCACTGCCACACGCCGTGCGGGCAGTAGTCGGTCAGCGTGTGGTACACCGGCCGGTGTTCGCCGATCCAGGCGAGCATGCGCCGCATGTACTCGGCGTTGTCGCCGTTGCGGAAGAGCCCCCATTCCGGGTACGACACGGGCTTGCCGTGGGCCTCGGCGAAGTCCACGTGCTGCTGGAGGCCGTAGGGCTCGCTCACCTGCTCGTCGAACGTCACGCCGGCCGGCTGGTCGTAGGAGTCCATGCCGATGATGTCGACCGTGTCGTCACCGGGGTAGCACTCGGTCCAGGGCACGGCGTCGCGGCCGCGGCTCGGCGCGAAGTCGAACCGGAACCGCTGGCCCGGCACCGCGCGCATGGCGGCGACGATCCGGTTCCAGTACGCCTTCCAGGACGCGGGGTCCGGCCCGCAGCGATGGGTGTAGGTGGTGCCGTTCATCTCCCAGCCCAGCACGATCACCGTGTCCGGCACCCCCAGCGTCACCAGCCGTTCGGCGAGGATCCTGAAGTGCCCGTCGAACGCGCCGGCCGCGGCCTGCCGCAGCAGCCACCGCACCTCCTCGTCCGGGACGTCCTCCTCGTTGCGTTCCTGCATCGGCACGTTGAGGACCAGCGTCCGGTCCGCCTTCTCCCGCCGCCAGCCGGCCCAGGCGTCCAGGAAGCCGGGCGGGCCCTCGATGTCCTCCCACAGGCCGCCGGGCAGATAGGTGTGGGCGACCTTCAGTTCGGCCCCGCCGAGCCAGTTGCTCAGCCCGGCCATGCGCGCGATCCCGCGGGGCCCTGAGGCGAGGAACGCCCCGAAGGGCGCGGCGGTCCGCGCGGGAGCCACCGGGTCCGCGGCGAAGCCGGGGCCGGCCGCCAGGGTGACCGAGGCGACAGCCGACACCGCGAGCACGGCCCGCCACAGGGACCGGCTCCTTTGCCGCCGTGCGGCCATGTCCGCCCTCCCTCTCTCCGCTCGTCACGCGCCATACGCCACTCGACGAACCGGTCGTCTCCCGGTCACCGACACTCAGTCACACCAGTACGAAAAATGCCAGCGCGGTCGCCGCTTCCGGTCCCCGGAACCGCCCGGACGGGCCAACGAAGGGAAAGCGGGCAAGGCGCCGGGGTACGACCTGTTGGTGGTGGGCACCGGACCCGTGCCCGGGGCGAAGAACGCACCGTGACCTGGTGGCGCCGCGTGCGGCTGCTTCGGGCCGTCACCCGGGACGGGGAGAGGCGCACCGCGGACGGCCGCGGGAGGCTCCGGGTGGGCTGGGCCGTGGCGCGACGGGGCCGATCCACCATGCCGGAGACCGGGCACGTCATCGCGGCTGCCGGCTCCCGGCGCCGACGGGGCACCGCGGGGGAGCCGGCGTCCGAGGCGTCGTACCCGGGCCTGTTCCTGGCCGGCCCGGAGACGACCGGCGGGCTCCCGCCCGGCGGGTTCGTGCGCGGCGCGACCTTCACGGCGGGGAGGCTGGTGCGCTGGGGGCGGCGACGGCCGCGCGCGGGCCCGGGCCGGGTCGGGTGGTGAGGTGCCGATCGCCGACCCGGCGCTGACGGTTGCGCCGCGGGGTGCCGGGGACTCGGTGCGGCCCCCGGCACGCTACCGGCGTGCGGCGGCCCGGCCCCGCCGGTACAGGATGGCCCCGGCCGCGATCAGCGCGGCGCCGGCGGCCGAGGACGCGATCATGGCCCGCTCCTCACCACCGGTGTGCGGGAGCATGGGCGGCTGCGCAGGAGGGTGCTCGCCATCGCCCGGGGGTGGCGGGGCCTCCTCGTCCCCGTACGAGGGCGGGGCCTCCTCGTCCCCGTACGAAGGCGGGTCCGTCTCCTCGTCCCCGTACGAAGGCGAGTCCGTCTCCTCATCCCCGTACGAAGGCGAGTCCGTCTCCTCATCCCCGTACGAAGGCGAGTCCGTCTCCTCATCCCCGTACGAAGGCGAGTCCGTCTCCTCATCCCCGTACGAAGGCGAGTCCGTCTCCTCGCCCCCGTACGAAGGCGAGTCCGTCTCCTCGCCCCCGTACGAAGGCGGATCCGTCTCCTCGCCCCCGTACGAAGGCGGATCCGTCTCCTCGCCCCCGTACGAAGGCGGATCCGTCTCCTCGTCGTCCCCGTACGAAGGCGGCGCGGAGTGGTTGTCGCTGGGACGCGTCTGGTCGCCGTAATCGGAGTCGCCGTAGCCACCGGCCTCGCCGGGGGCGCCGGCCTCGCCGGGGGCGCCGGCCTCGCCGGGGGCGCCGACCTCGCCGAGGTCGTCGGACTCGTCAGGGTGCCGGCTGCCCTTCTCACCCTTCGCCCCCCGGGCCTCGGCGACGCAGGCACTTCCGGACACCGTCTCCAACGTGGCGGTCGCGCTGATGGAGTTGCCGCAGGCGTCCGCCGGGTCCTGGACGTTGTTCCCGGCCAGCGGCCCGGGGGAGGCATGAGCGGTACTGTGCCCGTTGGCGTCGGCGAACGCTGTGCCGCCGTACACGGACAGCACGCCGGTGGCGGCGGCGGCCACGGCGATGCCCTTGCTGAAATTCTGTCGCAGTCTCATGGTCTCCCTGCTCGGAGAAGTGGGAAGGGGCGAACCCCCGCGGAAAAAGCACTTCAGACGTTGACGCAGGTGTTGCCGACATCCTGGGCACGGCCGGATCCGCACGACACCGCCGGGGAATCATGCCCCTCGCACACTTCCCCTCGTCCGAATTCGACGAAAAGGGCCCGGATGGCCCGCAGACGGGGCAGCGGACGGACCGGGAACTGCCACGGCTTGTTCAGCGCGTTCTGGACCAGCGTCAGCCGCGGGTTCGCGTGATAGCCCTTCGCCGCCGAATTACCCCATGATCAGACGGCGCCGACGCCCACGCCTATAACAGAGGTGGCGGTCGCAGCGGCGATCATTTCCTCCCTGACCACTTCGCTCCCTTTCCTCGTAGCGACGCATACCCTACGGCCCGATCAACCAGCGACAGCTGGAATGGTCGCGGCAATTCACCTGATTGGCGCGCAGGGTCTCGAACGATCCGAACATCGGGCTAAGAGACGATGTCCTTACGGGAGAACGCGCGGAAGGCCAGTGCGAACAGCACCAGGGCGTACGTCACGGAGAGCGCGGCGCCCTGGATCATGCCGGACCACTCGGGGGTCGGCTGGACGGCGTCCACCCAGGCGAACTGCCAGTGCGCGGGCAGGAAGTCCCGCCAGTGGCCGAGGGCGGTGACGGCGTCCAGGACGTTGCCGACGATGGTCAGGCCGACCGCGCCGCCGACCGCGCCGAGCGGGGCGTCCGTCGCCGTGGACAGCCAGAACGCCAGCCCCGCGGTGACCAGTTGGGACACGAAGAGGTACGCCACGACCACCAGGAGCCGCTGGGCCGCCGTGCCGGTGTCCAGCGCGCCGCCGGTGGGGATCCGCAGCGGGCCCCAGCCGTAGGCGGCCGTGCCGGCGGCGAGCGCCACGAGCGGCAGCAGCACCATCCCGGCGAGGGACAGCCCGAGCGCCACGACGAGCTTGGACCACAGCAGCCGTGCGCGGGGCACGGGCGCGGCGAGCAGATAGCGCAGCGAGGACCAGCTCGCCTCGGAGGCGACGGTGTCCCCGCAGAACAGGGCGACCGGGATGACCAGCAGGAAGCCGGCCGACACGAAGAGGTTCACGGCGGCGAAGTTGGCGCCGGAGGCGGTCGCCGTGTCCATCAGCGTGACCCGGTCGTTGCGGCCGCCCGGGTCGCCGCCGACCGCGAAGGCGATCAGCAGCACGAACGGCAGGACGGCCAGGACCGCGCCCATGACCAGGGTGCGGCGCCGTTTGAGCTGGCGGACCAGCTCGACCCGCAGCGGCAGGGTGCGCCCCGCCCGATAGCCGGAGGCGACCTCGGTGAGTGTGCTCATGCGGAACCTCCGATCAGGGTGAGGAAGGCGTCTTCCAGGCGGCGGTGCGGGCCGATGGAGGCGACCGGCAGCTCCAGCCGCACCAGTTCCGCGACCAGCCGTTCGGCCGTGCCGCCGGGGGCGAGACGGACCAGCAGCCCGTCGTCGGTGCGCACGGCGGAGGCGACGCCGGGCAGCGAGGCCACCTTCTCCACCACCGGCTCCTCCACCGGCCGGGCGGTGCCGACCAGCAGGGTGTCGCCGGAGCCGATGATGTCCCGGACCTTCCCGGCCCGCACCAGCCGGCCGCGATCCATCACGACCAGGTGGGTGCAGGTCTGCTCGACCTCGGCGAGCAGATGGCTGGAGACGATCACCGTGCGGCCGCCGGCCGCGTAGCGGATCATCACCTCGCGCATCTCGCGGATCTGGGGCGGGTCCAGGCCGTTGGTGGGCTCGTCCAGGATGAGCAGGTCGGGCAGGCCGAGCATGGCCTGGGCGATGGCCAGGCGCTGGCGCATGCCCTGGGAGTAGGTGCGCACCGCGCGGGCCAGGGCGTCGCCGAGCCCGGCGATCTCCAGGGCCTCGTCCAGGTGGGCGTCCTCGGGCGGGCGGCCGGTGGCCCGCCAGTACAGCTCCAGGTTCTCCCGGCCGGACAGGTGGGGCAGGAAGCCCGCGCCCTCCACGAAGGCGCCGACCCGGGAGAGCACCGACGCGCCGGGCCGGATGGCGTGGCCGAAGACCCGGATCCCGCCGTCGTCGGGGCGGATCAGGCCCATGAGCATGCGCAGGGTGGTGGTCTTGCCCGCGCCGTTGGGCCCGAGCAGTCCGAGGATCTGGCCCTTCTCCACGCGGAAGGACAGGTCCCGGACGGCGTACCGGTCCGTGGACCTGGCGTAGCGCTTGCTCAGGCCGTCGATGACGAGGGGGACCTCGGCGAGGTCCGGGTCGGGGGCGGGGGCGGCCGTGCGGCGGCGGGCGGTGAGCAGCAGGGCGAGGGCGGCGACGGCGCCGGCCGCGGGCAGCCACCACACCCAGGCGGGCAGGGGCGCGGCGGCGGTGGTGACCTGGGGGGCCGTCGGCACGCTCAGGGCCGACTTCAGGGAGACGGTGTAGGTGGCCGGGGCGGCCGGTGAGGCGTAGCCGAGGTCGGTGGAGGCGAGGACCAGGCGGAGCCGGTGGCCCTTGCGCACCTCGTGGTCGATGGCCGGGAGGGTGACGGTGACGTCCTTGCCCGCCTTGGCGCCGGTCACCCGGAAGGGGGTGACGAGCTGGGCGGGCAGCACCGGGGTGCCGCCGTCGGGGCCGACGTCGTAGACCTTGCCGAACAGGACGGCGTCGTCACGGGTGGAGGTGATGTGCACGGTGGCCGTCGGGGTGCCGGTGATCCGCAGGTCGCGGGTGAGCGGAGCCGAGTCGAACCGCGCGTACTGGCCGGGGAAGTCCATGGAGAGGCCGACGCCGAGCGCGGACAGCCGGGCCAGGCCGCCGGAGGTGCCGAGGCCGGGCAGCGCGGAGACGCCGGGCGGGCTGGCGCCGGCCGGGCTGGCGACGCGCTGGGCGGCGCCGGTGAGGGCGATGGGGCGCGGGTGGCCGCGCAGGCCCGGGTAGGTGCCGGCGCTCGCGCCGCGCAGCCGGGCGGCGCCGTCGGTGGAGTCGACGCCTCCGGTGCGGGTGACCCGGAAGGCGGGGCCGGTGTCGGCGTCCTCGTCGCCCTTCAGGTACCGGTCGAACCAGGCGCGCGTGCGTGCCTCGATCCGGTCGGTCTCCATGTCGCCGCCGTCGTGTCCGCCGGCGATCCAGTCGACGGCGACGGGGGCGCCGTTCGCGCGGATGGTCCGGGCGGCGGCGTCGGCCTGGTCGAGGGGGAACAGGGAGTCGGTCTGCCCCTGCACCAGCAGGGTGGGCACCTTGACGCGGTCGCCGACGGCGGACGGCGAGCGCTGGGCCAGCATCGCGCGGGCGGCCGGGTCGGGGGTGCCGGACGCGGCGACCCGCTCGTACATCCGGCACAGCGCGGGCTCGAACCTGGCGCAGCCGCCGCCGCTGTTGACGAACACGCCGGCCCACAGCTTCTTGAACACGCCGTGCGGGAGCAGGGCGTCGGCGAGGTTCCAGTAGGTGATGGCCGGGGCGATGGCGTCGACGCGCCGGTCGTGTCCGGCGGCGAGCAGGGCGATCGCGCCGCCGTAGGAGCCGCCGGCCACGCCCACGCGGGGGTCGCCGGGCCGGTCGAGCCGTACCTCGGGCCGTTTCGCCAGCCAGTCGACGAGCCGGGAGACGTCGGCGACCTCGCCGCGGGGATCGTTCAGCCCGATCTTGCCGGTGGACCGGCCGAAGCCGCGCGCGGACCAGGTCAGGACCGCGTACCCGGAGCGGGCGAGGTCCTCGGCCTGCCGGCGCATGTCGTCCTTGCTGCCGCCGAAGCCGTGCGCGAGCAGCACGGCGGGGTGGCGGCCGGCGTCGGCCGGGGTGACGTACGAGGTGTCCAGGCGCGCCCCGTCGACCGCGAGGACCCGGTCGGTGCGGCGCACGGCAGGGGTGTCGTCGGAGGCGACGGCCGCCGTCCACGTCCCGGCACCGGCGAGCATCACGGCGGCGGCCGCGGCGGCGACGAGCCGGCGCGGCCGGCGCCGGAGCGTCCGGGGTGCGCGAGGTCGAAGATCCATGCGTCAACGGTACGGGGCCGCACCGACAATCGCTGCTGCCGTGGGGTGGAGGGGCGGACCCTGCCTGGGGCGTACGGAGGTGGCCCTCGTGTACCGCGCCCGCGGTACACGGGGCACGGGGCGCGGTGGTGGTCCGGGCGCGGGTCCGTCGTGGCTTGCCGCGCGGTGCCCCGTGCCCCTTCGGGGTGCTCCTCAGGCCTGGGCCTCTCCCACGGCCGGGGCGGGCTCGGCGGGGCCGGGCTGGGCCGGGATGGTCACCGGCTGCCCCGCCGGGTCCGCCGGGTCCGTGGTCCGCGCGTCCTCGGGGATGGACACCAGCCAGCGGGTGTCGCGGCGGGGCCGCAGGTACAGGGCCCAGTAGAGGGTGGCGACGGCGGTGATGCCGCCGGTCCACAGCAGGTAGGCGGTCTCCTGCTGGGTCAGGATGTAGGCCAGGACGGCGATGAGCAGGACCGGCACCGCGGGCCACAGCGGCATCCGCCAGGCGGGCGTGTGCTTGTGGGAGCCGCGGCGGGCGAGCAGCGCGGCGACCGCGACCAGCAGGTACATGCCGGTCACCGAGACGCCGGTGACGCCGTACAGGGTGTCGAGGTTGACGAAGCAGAGCACCGCGCCGGGGACGCCGACGGCGAGGGTGGCCACCCACGGGGAGCCGAAGCGGCCGAGCCGGGAGAAGACCGTGTTGACCGGGCCGGGCCAGGCCTTGTCGCGGGCGGAGGCGAACAGCACGCGGGAGTTCTGGATGACCATGACGATGCCCGCGTTGATGATGGCGAGGGCCACGCAGAGGCTGACGAAGGTGCCGACCGCGGAGTTGGACCAGGCGGTGACCATGGAGCCGATGTCGCCGCCGGTCAGTTCGGTGAGGTCGGAGGCGCCCAGGGTGATCGCGGCGACCGGGACCAGGATGACGACGGTGGAGATGGCGAGGGTGGCGAGGACGGTGCGGGCGACGTTGCGGCGCGGGTTCTCCAGTTCCTCGGAGAGGTAGACCGCGGTGGAGAAGCCCTGGGTGACGAACAGGGCGATGGCGAGTCCGGAGACCACCAGCATGGCGGTGACGGTGTCCGTGTGGCCGTGGTCGCCGGCGACCTGCAGGGAGACGAGGCTGCCCATCCCGCGGTGGCTGTGCGAGAAGCCGAGCAGGGCGACGACGCCGGCCGCGATGACCTCCAGGACCAGGAAGATGCCGGTGATCCAGGCGTTGGCGCGCAGGTCGAGCAGGCCGGCGAGGGTGGCGAGCAGCATCACGCCGGCGCCGGTCATGGACGGGTCGAGGTGGACGATCGGGGCGAGGTAGTCCGCCGTGCCCATCGCGATCACCGGCGGCACGATCATGACGACCAGCAGGGAGAGCACGAAGACGAGCCAGCCCGCGAGCCGCCCGGCCATCGTCGACACCATGGCGTACTCGCCGCCCGCGCTCGGGATGAGGGTGCCCAGCTCGGAGTAGCAGAACGCCACGGCGATACAGAGCAGGGAGCCGATGGCGATGGTCAGGGCGGTGGCGGTGCCGAGGGAGCCGAACAGGTCGGGCACCACGACGAAGAGCGTGGAGGCGGGCGTGACGCACGACAGCGTCAGCAGGGTGCCGCCCACGACACCGATGGAGCGCTTCAGCCCGGGAGCGGGGGCCGGCGCGGCGTCGGCCACGGTCTTCTGGTGCGTGTCGGTCATGCGGCGGTTCCGATCGACTGGTGCGAGTGAGGGTGGGCTCGGGAGCGCTATCGCCTCCGGCGGATCGTCGAATGTTCGGTCTCGTCCGCTCCCGGCGCTGCATAGAACCCCGACGAAAACCTCCACGTCAATGGCCGTTTACCTTCGGAATCCGCAGCTCCGCTTCTCCGTGGGGGGCATCACTTTCCCAGGCCGTTACGCCCTACAGGTGCTTCCATCAAGCCCAGACCGGTTGTGACCTTGCTTTCAAAGGCACCGTCAGGACAACCCCTTCGTCACCCGTTTCGTCCGCAGTGCACGGGAACCGCAGCGGACGGTGCGAAAAAATGTCGGGCGTCCGCTATCCGGACACGCCGGTGCCCCGCCCCCCGCGGCGCGGAGGACGGGGCACCGGGCCGGCTCAGTGGTTGCGCGGGAAGCCCAGGTCCACGCCCGCCGGGGCGTCGGCCGGGTCGGGCCAGCGCGTGGTGACGACCTTGCCGCGGGTGTAGAAGTGCGTGCCGTCGTTGCCGTAGATGTGGTGGTCGCCGAAGAGCGAGTCCTTCCAGCCGCCGAAGGAGTGGTAGCCCACCGGCACCGGGATCGGCACGTTCACGCCGACCATGCCCGCCTCGACCTCCAGCTGGAAGCGCCGGGCTGCCCCGCCGTCCCGGGTGAAGATCGCGGTGCCGTTGCCGAACGGCGAGGCGTTGATGAGCGCCACGCCCTCCTCGTAGGTGTCGGCGCGCAGCACGCACAGCACCGGGCCGAAGATCTCGTCCTGGTACGCCTTGGCGCCGGTCGGCACCCGGTCCAGCAGCGAGATGCCGATCCAGTGGCCGTCCTCGAAGCCCTCGACGGTGTACCCGGTGCCGTCGAGCACCACCTCGCAGCCCTCGGCGGCGGCACCCGCGACGTACGAGGCCACCTTGTCCCGGTGCGCCTTGGTGATCAGCGGGCCCATCTCGGACGCCGGGTCGTTGCCCGGACCGATCTTGATCTTCTCGGCGCGTTCGCGGATCTTCTCCACCAGCGTGTCGCCGATGGAGCCGACCGCCACGACCGCCGAGATGGCCATGCAGCGCTCGCCCGCCGAGCCGTAGGCCGCGCTCACCGCCGCGTCGGCCGCCGCGTCCAGGTCGGCGTCCGGCAGCACCAGCATGTGGTTCTTGGCGCCGCCGAGGGCCTGCACCCGCTTGCCGTTCACGGAGGCGGTGGCGTGGATGTGACGGGCGATCGGGGTGGAACCGACGAAGGAGACGGCCTTGACGTCCGGGTGCTCCAGCAGCCGGTCGACGGCCACCTTGTCACCGTGGACGACGTTGAAGACACCGTCGGGCAGACCGGCCTCGGACAGCAGCTCGGCGATCCGCACGGAGGCGGACGGGTCCTTCTCGCTGGGCTTGAGCACGAAGGTGTTGCCGCAGGCGATGGCGATCGGGAACATCCACATCGGGACCATCGCCGGGAAGTTGAACGGCGTGATGCCCGCGACGACGCCGAGCGGCTGGCGGATCGCGGCCACGTCGACCCGGCTGGCGACCTGCGTGGACAGCTCGCCCTTGAGCTGCACGTTGATCCCGCAGGCCAGGTCCACGATCTCCAGGCCGCGCGCGACCTCGCCGAGCGCGTCGGAGTGCACCTTGCCGTGCTCGGCGGTGATCAGGTCGGCGATCTCGTCGCGGTGGGCGTCCAGCAGCGCCCGGAACCGGAACAGGATGGAGGTGCGCTGGGCCAGCGAGGACTGGCCCCAGGAGGCGAAGGCGTCCTTGGCCGACGCGACCGCCGCGTCCACCTCCTCGGCCGAGGCGAACGCGACCTTCGTGGTCACCGCGCCGGTCGCCGGGTCGGTGACCGGCCCGTACGTACCCGACGCGCCGTCGACGGCCTTCCCGCCGATCCAGTGGTTGACGATCTTCGTCATGTCCGGGGACTCCTTCTCACAGATGGCGGCGTCGGGTGGAGACGTGCCGTTCGTACAGCTCGCGTGCCTTGACCGCGGACGGGCGGGTCGCGGTCGCGGCCACGGGAACATCCCACCAGGCCTGGGCGGGCGGCGCGCCCGACACAGTGTCGGACGTTTCGGTCTCCACGTAGACACATGTGGGGACGTCGGCGGCGCGCGCCTCGCCGAGCGCCGCCCGCAGCTCCCCCACGGTCCCCGCGCGCAGCACCCGCATGCCCAGGCTGGCCGCGTTGGCCGCCAGGTCGACGGGCAGCGGGGCGCCGGTGTAGGTGCCGTCCCCGGCCGGGTAGCGGTAGGCCGTGCCGAACCGCTCGCCGCCCACCGCCTCCGACAGCCCGCCGATGGAGGCGTAGCCGTGGTTCTGCACCAGGACGAGTTTGATCGCGACGCCTTCCTGCACGGCCGTCACGATCTCCGTCGGCAGCATCAGATACGTGCCGTCGCCGGCCAGCGCCCACACGTTGCGCTCCGGCGCGGCGAGCTTCACGCCGATGGCGGCGGGGATCTCGTAGCCCATGCAGGAGTAGCCGTACTCCAGGTGGTACTGGTCCGCCGACCGCGCCCGCCACAGTTTGTGCAGGTCGCCGGGGAGCGACCCGGCCGCGTTGATGATGATGTCCGACTCGTCCACCAGCGTGTCCAGCGCCCCGAGGACCTGTGTCTGGGTCGGGCGGGCGGCGGGGTCGGGGGCCGCGAAGCAGGCGTCGACGGTCCGCTCCCAGCGGTCCTTGGCCCCGGTGTACTCGGCGACGTACTCCCCCGGCACCCGGTGCCCGTGCATCCCGAGCGCCTCGGTCAGCTCGCCCAGGGCGCTGCGGGCGTCCGCGACCAGCGGGAGCCCGGCGAGCTTGTGGCCGTCGAAGGGGGCGATGTTGAGGTTGACGAAGCGGACGTCCGGGTGGGCGAAGAGGGTGCCGGAGGCGGTGGTGAAGTCGGTGTAGCGGGTGCCGACGCCGATCACCAGGTCGGCGGTGCGGGCCAGGTCGTCGGCGGTCGCGGTGCCGGTGTGCCCGATCCCGCCGACGTCCTGCGGGTGGTCGTACCGCAGGGACCCCTTGCCGGCCTGGGTGGAGGCGACCGGGATGCCGGTGGCCCCGGCGAACTCGGCGAGGGCGGTCTCGGCGCGGCTGTGGTGCACCCCGCCGCCCGCGATGATCAGCGGCCGGCGTGCGTCGCGGATCTCCCGGACCGCCTCGGTCAGTTCGGCCGCGTCCGCGCCGGGCCGCCGTACGGTCCACACCCGCTCGGCGAAGAACCGCTCCGGCCAGTCGAAGCTCTCCGCCTGCACGTCCTGCGGCAGGGCGAGGGTGACCGCGCCGGTGTCCACCGGGTCGGTGAGCACCCGCATCGCCTGGAGGGCCGACGGGATCAGGGCCTCCGGCCGGGTGACGCGGTCGAAGTACCTCGACACCGGGCGCAGGGTGTCGTTGACCGACACATCGCCCGCGTAGGGCACCTCCAGCTGTTGCAGCACCGGGTCGGCGGGGCGGGCGGCGAAGACGTCGCCGGGCAGGAGCAGCACCGGCAGGTGGTTGATGGTGGCGAGGGCGGCGCCGGTGACGAGGTTGGTCGCGCCGGGGCCGATGGAGGTGGTCACCGCGTGGGTGGACAGCCGGCCCGACTGGCGGGCGTAGCCGACGGCCGCGTGCACCATGGCCTGCTCGTTGCGGCCCTGGTGGTACGGCATCACGTCCGCGTACTCGACCAGCGCCTGGCCGATCCCGGCGACGTTGCCGTGCCCGAAGATGCCCCAGACGGCGCCGACCAGCCGCTGCCGGGCGCCGTCCCGCTCGGTGTACTGGGCGGCCAGGAAGCGGACCAGTGCCTGGGCGACGGTGAGCCGGATCGTCGTCATCGGTACCCCCCGGTGGTGTGGTCGGGATGGAAGCGGATGAGCCACTCCCGGCTCGGCCCCGGGCCCGCCATGACGTTCAGGTAGTACATGTCGTGCCCGGGCTGGGCGATGGACGGGCCGTGCCAGCCGTCGGGGACGAGCACGGCGTCGCCGGAGCGGACCTCGGCGAGCACGTCCGCACCGCCCGCGCGGGAGGGCGACACCCGTTGGTAGCCGAGCCCGTTCGGGCCGTCGATCTCGAAGTAGTAGATCTCCTCGAGCTCCGACTCCTCGCCGGGCCGGTGCTCGTCGTGCTTGTGCGGCGGGTACGAGGACCAGTTGCCGCCGGGGGTGATCACCTCCACGGCGATCAGCCGGTCGCACGCGAAGGCGTCGGCGGCGGCGAAATTGCGCACCCGGCGGGCGCAGGTGCCGCTGCCGCGCTCCTCGACGGGGACCTCCGGCGCGGGGCCGTAGCGGGCGGGGAGTCGTCGCTCGCACTTCGCTCCTGCCAGGGCGAAGCGGCCTCCCGCGCCGGAGGCGATCTGGACCCGGGCGTCCCGGGGGGCGTACGCGAAGTCGGTGACATCCGCGAACACACTGTCCCGGCCCAGGAGTTGGAACTCGTCCTGCTCCGTTTGTACGGTACATCCGCCTTCCAGCGGAAGCACGATCCACTCGCTGTCGCCGGTGGTGAAGGTATGGCTGCCGCCGGGCGCCAGCTCGACGACCCGCAGACTGCTGTGCGTCCAGCCGGCCGATTCGGGGCCGATGTCGACGGCGTACCAGGCGTTCGCGGTCGCGCCCCTGGGCAGATGCAGATCGGTGCCGGTCATGCGCCCCTCACAGCAGTCCTACGGCGGTGTCCACGGCGGCGGCCACATCGCCGTCCGCCGGGTACAGCAGCGAGCGGCCCGCCACCAGGCCGCGCACGGTGGGCAGACGCAGCGCGCCGCGCCACTTGTCGTAGGCGGCGGCCCGGTCCGCCGGCAGGTCCCCGACGTCCCCGCCGAGCAGGACGGCGGGCAGCGTGGAGGTCTGCATCACCCGGGCCATGTCGCCGGGGTCCTCGGTGACCGGCACCTTCAGCCAGGTGTAGGCGGAGGAGCCGCCGAGGCCGGAGGCGATGGCGATGGACCGGGTGACCGCCTCGGCGGAGAGGTCGTTCACCAGCTCGCCCCCGGGGCCGCGGCGGCTGATGAACGGCTCCACGAACACCGGGAGCCGGCGGGCCGCCATGGCGTCGATGACACGGGCGGCGGTCTCCAGGGTGGCGAGGGAGCCGGGGTCCGTGTAGTCGACGCGCAGCAGCAGCTTGCCCGCGTCGAAGCCGAGCCGCTCGATGTCCTCGGGGCGGTGGCCGGTGAACCGGTCGTCCAGTTCGAAGCTGGCCCCGTGCAGTCCGCCGCGGTTCATGGAGCCCATGACGACCTTGTGCTCCAGGGCGCCGAGCAGCAGCAGGTCGTCCAGGATGTCGGCGGTGGCGAGCACCCCGTCGACACCGGGCCGGGACAGGGCCAGGCAGAGTCGGCTCAGCAGGTCGGCCCGGTTGGCCATGGCGAGCCGCCGGTCCCCGACGCCGAGGGAGCCGCGGGCCGGGTGATCGGCGGCCACGATCATCAGCCGCCCGCCGTCGTCCAGCAGGGGACGACGGGCCCGGCGCGCGGCGGCCTCGGCGATGGCCTCGGGATGCCGGGCGCGGATCCGGACCAGCTCGGCCACGTCGATGCCGGGGTGGGGGGCGGCCGGCGGTGGCCCCGTGCCGGCGGCGCCGCCCTCGGTGTGCGTGCCGGCGACCCGGCCGGCCCTCACCGCACCGCTCCGGCGTCGAGCGCGGCGGCCACCTCGTCGGGGGTCGGCATCGCGGAGGAGCACTCCAGGCGGGAGGCGACGATGGCGCCGGCCGCGTTGGCGTGCCGCATCACCGTCTCCAGGCCGTGCCCGGCCAGCAGGCCGTGGCACAGCGAGCCGCCGAAGGCGTCGCCGGCGCCGAGTCCGTTGAGGACGGTGACGGACAGCGGCGGGACCTCGGCGGTCTCGCCCGCACGGCTGACGGCGAGGACGCCCTTGGGCCCCTGTTTGACGACGGCCAGCTCGGCCCCGGCGTCCAGCAGGGCGCGGGCGGCGGCGTACGGCTCGCGCGTCCCGGTGGCGATCTCCACCTCGTCCAGGTTGCCGACGGCGACGGTGGCGTGGCGCAGGGCCTCGGCGTAGAAGGGGCGGGCGGCGCCTGGGTCCGCCCAGAACATGGGGCGCCAGTCCAGGTCGAAGACGGTGATGCCGGCCTTGGCCCGGTGGGCGAGGGCCGCGAGGGTCGCCGTACGGCTCGGCTCCTCGCTCAGGCCGGTGCCGGTGACCCAGAAGATCCGGGCCCGCGCGATGGCGTCCAGGTCAAGTTCGCGGGTGTGGATCTCCAGGTCGGGGGCCTTGGGCCGGCGGTAGAAGTACAGCGGGAAGTCGTCCGGCGGGAAGATCTCGCAGAAGGTGACGGGGGTGGGCAGGCCGGGGACGGGGGTGACCCAGCGGTCGTCGACGCCGAAGCCGCGCAGGGCCTCGTGGAGGTAGGCGCCGAACGGGTCGTCGCCGGTGCGGGTGATCACGGCGGTGCGGCGGCCGAGCCGGGCCGCGGCGACGGCGACGTTGGCCGCGGATCCGCCGAGGAACTTGCCGAAGGACGAGACCTGGGCGAGCGGGACGCCGGTCTGGAGCGGGTAGAGGTCCACCCCGATCCGCCCCATGGTGATCAGGTCGTAGGCCATCGGCTTCCCTTCGTCATGGCTCTCCCGGCTTTCTAGCCCCGCATACGGAACCGTGTCAACGTTTTGTCCGGACATACGGACCTCCGGACTCCGGTACGGCGGGGCTCCTCCCCGTGCATGGATGCCCTTTGTGGCGGGTTCGTCACAAACACCACCGTCCTGTCACGGATGTCACGCCTGTATCGGTTCTCTGTCACATGCCGTCGACAGACGCCCCCCGGCGGTCACTCACCGTCGCCGTCAGTCACAGGCTGGGTGACCGACGCAGCGCCCGGCCCCCCGGGCGGCCGTACGGTCGCCGCCGTGGCGCACACAGGGAGGTGCGGCTCATGGCCGACCGGAGGCTCTGGTCCTACAAGGAGATCGCGGCGCACATCCGGGTGCGGCCGGACACCGTGCGGTCCTATCGCAAGCACGGGCATCTGCCCCCGCCCGACCACGTCGAGGGCGGCAGGCCGTACTGGTATGCCGACACCGTCCGCGCCTGGGTCGCCGCGCGCCCCGGCAACCGCCGGCGCGGGGCCGGCTGACCACCCGGACGGACAGGTCAGCTCCAGGGCTCGACGACCGTGACGCCCGCCCCCGTCGCCGTGCCCATGGCCGCGAGCGCCGCCGGGGCCGCGTCGAGCGGGATGGTCCGGGTCACCAGGAGGTCGGGGCGCAGGACGCCGGTGCGGACCAGGTCGAGCATGCCGGGGTAGGCGTGGGCGGCCATGCCGTGGCTGCCGAGGAGTTCCAGTTCCAGGGCGATCGCGCGGGCCAGCGGGACCGGGGTGGTGCCGTCGGCCGAGGGCAGCAGGCCGACCTGGACGTGCCGGCCGCGGCGGCGCAGCCCGTTCACGGAGGCGGCGCAGGTGGCGGGCGAGCCCAGGGCGTCGAGCGAGAGATGGGCGCCGCCGCCGGTCAGCTCCCGGACGGCGGCGGCCGGGTCGGCCACGCCGGTGGCGTCCAGGCACGCGGCGGCGCCGAACCCGCGCGCCAGTTCCAGGGCCCGCAGGGAGATGTCGACCGCCACCACCCGGGCACCCGAGGCCGCCGCGATCATCACCGCCGACAGGCCGATGCCGCCGCAGCCGTGCACCGCGACCCACTCCCCGGCCGCCACCCGGCCCTGCTGGACCACGGCCCGGAAGGCGGTGGCGAAACGGCAGCCGAGGGCGGCGGCGGTGGCGTACGCCATGTCGTCCGGGAGGGCGACGAGGTTGACGTCGGCGTGGTCGAGGGCGACGTACTCGGCGAAGGAGCCCCAGTGGTGGAAGCCGGGCTGGGTCTGCCGTTCGCACACCTGCTGGTCGCCCGCCACGCAGGCCGGGCAGGTGCCGCAGGCGCAGACGAACGGCACGGTGACCCGGTCGCCGGGCCGCCACCGGGTCACCCGGGCGCCCACCGCCTCGACCACCCCGGCGAGTTCGTGCCCCGGCACGTGCGGCAGCGTGATGTCCGGGTCGTGCCCCGCCCAGCCGTGCCAGTCGCTGCGGCACAGCCCGGTGGCCTCCACCCGGACGACCACGCCGTGCGCCGCGGGCTCCGGGTCGGGCACCTCCCGTATCCCGGCCGGCTTTCCGTACTCCTCGAAGACCACCGCTCGCATGCGCGCTCCTTTCGGGAACCCGCATGAAGGCTAGACGTTCCGGGGAGGCACTTGGCTTCATACCCCCTAGGGGTATACAGTGATATCGGGGTTCCTTCGGGTACCCCGCGGCCCACACGCGCCTCGACGAGGAGTAACGACATGACCACCGTCACCACCGTCTACAAGGTCACCGGCATGAGCTGTGGCCACTGCGAGGGCTCCGTCTCCGAGGAGATCTCCCAGCTCCCGGGCGTCAGCTCGGTGAAGGCCGTCGCGTCGACCGGCGAGGTGACCGTCGTGTCCGCGGCCCCGCTCGACGAGGAGGCCGTGCGCGCCGCCGTCGACGAGGCCGGCTACGAGCTGGCCGGCCAGGCCTGAGCACCACCCGACCGATCCCCGACCGGGCCGTGCCGACCAGCTGATACTGGATCCGTACGGCCCGGTCCGATGTCTGGAGTCCGGACATGACCAGCACCACCGCCAAGCCGCCGGCCACGGCGCCCGGCACCGAGCAGGTCGAGTTGCTCATCGGCGGCATGACCTGCGCGTCCTGTGCCGCCCGGGTGGAGAAGAAGCTCAACCGGATGGACGGCGTCAGCGCCACCGTCAACTTCGCCACCGAGAAGGCCAAGGTCACCTTCGCCGACGGCGTCGAGGTCGCCGACCTGATCGCCACCGTCGTAAAGACCGGCTACACCGCCGAGGAACCCCGGCCGCCGGAGCCCGAGACCGAGGCCGCGCCCGAGGCCCCGGAACGGGACGCCGAACTCGCCGAGCCGAGGCACCGCCTGCTCGTCTCCGCGCTGCTCGCCGCGCCCGTGGTCCTGCTCGCGATGATCCCCGCGCTCCAGTTCGACAACTGGCAGTGGCTCTCGCTCACCCTGGCCGCGCCGGTCGTCGTCTGGGGCGGCGCCCCCTTCCACCGGGCCGCCTGGACCAACCTCCGGCACGGCGCCGCCACCATGGACACCCTGGTCTCGGTCGGCACGCTCGCCGCGTTCGGCTGGTCGCTGTGGGCGCTGTTCTTCGGCGACGCGGGCACCCACGGCATGCACGACGAGTTCCGCCTCACCGTCTCCCGCATGGACGGCGCCTCCACCATCTACCTGGAGGTCGCCTCCGGGGTCGTCGCCCTGATCCTGCTCGGCCGCTATCTGGAGGCCCGCTCCAAGCGCCGCGCCGGCGCCGCCCTGAAGGCGCTGATGGAGCTGGGCGCCAAGGACGTGGCGGTGCTGCGCGAGGGCCGCGAGGTGCGGGTGCCGGTGTCCGGCCTGGCCGTGGGCGACCGGTTCGTCGTACGGCCCGGCGAGAAGATCGCCACCGACGGCACGGTGGTGGAGGGCATCTCCGCGGTGGACGCCTCCATGCTGACCGGCGAATCGGTGCCGGTCGACGTCGGCCCCGGCGACCGGGTCACCGGCGCCACGGTCAACGCCGGCGGCCGGCTGGTCGTCGAGGCCACCCGGGTCGGCGCGGACACCCAGCTCGCCCGGATGGCCCGACTGGTGGAGGACGCGCAGAACGGCAAGGCCGAGGTGCAGCGGCTCGCCGACCGGATCTCCGCCGTCTTCGTCCCCGTGGTCATCCTGATCGCGCTCGGCACCTTCGGCGTCTGGCTGGGGGTCACCGGGGACACGACCGCCGCGTTCACGGCCGCCGTCGCCGTCCTGATCATCGCCTGCCCCTGCGCGCTGGGCCTGGCCACGCCGACCGCGCTGATGGTGGGCACCGGGCGCGGCGCCCAGCTCGGCATCCTGATCAAGGGCCCCGAGGTGCTGGAGTCCACGCGCCGGGTGGACACGGTGGTCCTGGACAAGACCGGCACGGTGACCACCGGCCGGATGAGCCTTGAGGCCGTGTACGTCGCCGAGGGCGAGGACGAGAAGGAGCTGCTGCGTCTCGCGGGCGCCCTGGAGCACGCCTCCGAGCACCCGGTGGCCCGCGCCATCGCCGCCGGAGCCGAGGAACGCGCCGGTGCGCTGCCGCCGGCGGAGCACTTCGAGAACGTGCCCGGGCGGGGCGTACGCGGGCGCGTGAACGGCCGTGAGGTGGCCGTGGGGCGGCTCTACGACGAGCTGCCGCCGGAGCTGGCGCGCGCGGCCCGCGAGGCCGAGCAGCAGGGCCGTACGGCCGTCGTGGCCGGCTGGGACGGGCGGGCCCGCGGGGTGCTCGCCGTCGCCGACGCGGTCAAGGAGACCAGCGCCGAGGCCATCCGCGAGCTGCGCGCACTGGGCCTGACGCCGGTGCTGCTCACCGGGGACAACCGCACGGTCGCCGACGCGGTCGCCAGGGCCGTCGGCATCGGCCCGGAGCACGTGTACGCCGAGGTGCTGCCCGAGGACAAGGTGGACGTCGTACGGCGGCTCCAGGGCGAGGGACGGGCCGTGGCCATGGTCGGCGACGGCGTGAACGACGCCGCCGCGCTGGCCACCGCGGACCTGGGCCTGGCCATGGGCACCGGTACGGACGCGGCGATCGAGGCCGGCGATCTGACGCTGGTGCGCGGGGACCTGCGGGTGGCCGCGGACGCCATCCGGCTCTCCCGCCGGACGCTGGCCACCATCAAGGGCAATCTGGTGTGGGCCTTCGGCTACAACGTCGCCGCGCTGCCGCTGGCCGCCGCCGGGCTGCTCAACCCGATGATCGCCGGGGCCGCGATGGCCTTCTCCTCGGTCTTCGTGGTGACCAACAGCCTGCGGCTGCGCGCCTTCCGGTGAACGACTGCCGAATTTCGGAATCGATCTTCCGTTCCCACTGGAGTCCTGCGCGAGCCTCACATAAGCTCTTCACAAGCCTCGCGCATCTTCCTTACGCTTGGGCCTCGATTGCCATATCGGGGCTCTTGCGTACGTAAGGGACATATGCAAGAGACGCACATCACAGTGATGCGAACGTAACCATCGAAGGGGTTCGAAGGTCTAAGTTGGCGATGTCAGACCAGCGTCTTGGGGGGCGCTGACTGGCGTCTGGGGATGTCTTGGGGGACTTTCCCAGAAGGGGGTACCTCCCGGCTCGCACGACGTTGAGAGCTTGGGGGAGCGTTGCCGGGGCACGTACACCGGGAAGCTTTGAGCGGCCCTCCCAGCGTGCGCTGTCCCGGCAGACCGCACCGCATCACTGGAGTACGGCGAGTTCGCTCGCGCGTGCTCAGACAGCGATTCAGGCGCTGTCCTCTCCGAGCGCCCGGCCGGATCCCGTGGGGGGAATCCGCACCGGGACATGGGAAGGCGCCCTGGTCGTCGGCCCGTGGGGGGACCGGCGTCGGGGCGCCTTCCACCTTTGTGACGCTTCTTCCGAGACGCTTCTCCGCCTCGCGTCTTCCGTGACGCTTCTGGCGCTTCTCCGCCGCGCGATCACCCGCGGGCGATCACCTGCGAGCGCCGGACCGGGGCCCGCCCTTTCGGACGGACCCCCTGCCCACTGCGCTCAGCGCTCCTCGACCGGGACGAAGTCGCGCTCGACCACGCCGGTGTAGATCTGGCGCGGGCGGCCGATGCGGGAGCCCGGCTCCTTGATCATCTCGGTCCACTGGGCGATCCAGCCCGGCAGCCGGCCGAGGGCGAACAGGACCGTGAACATCTCGGTCGGGAAGCCCATGGCCCGGTAGATCAGACCGGTGTAGAAGTCGACGTTCGGGTAGAGCTTGCGCTCGGTGAAGTAGTCGTCGGAGAGCGCGTGCTCCTCCAGCTTCAGGGCGATGTCGAGGAGCTCGTCCTCCTTGCCCAGCGCGGAGAGGACATCGTGCGCGGCAGCCTTGATGATCTTGGCGCGCGGGTCGAAGTTCTTGTAGACCCGGTGGCCGAAGCCCATCAGGCGGACGCCGTCCTCCTTGTTCTTCACCTTGCGGATGAAGGTGTCGACGTCGGAGCCGGAGTCGCGGATGCCTTCCAACATCTCCAGCACCGACTGGTTGGCGCCGCCGTGCAGCGGGCCCCACAGCGCGTTGATGCCGGCCGAGATGGACGCGAACATGTTGGCCTGCGAGGAGCCGACCAGGCGGACCGTGGAGGTCGAACAGTTCTGCTCGTGGTCGGCGTGCAGGATCAGCAGCTTGTCCAGCGCCGACACCACGACCGGGTCCAGCTCGTACTCCTGCGCCGGGACCGAGAAGGTCATGCGCAGGAAGTTCTCGACGTAGCCCAGGTCGTTGCGCGGGTAGACGAACGGGTGGCCGATCGACTTCTTGTACGCGTACGCGGCGATGGTCGGGAGCTTGGCGAGCAGCCGGATCGTGGAGAGGTCGCGCTGCTTCTCGTCGAACGGGTTGTGGCTGTCCTGGTAGAAGGTGGACAGCGCCGAGACGACCGAGGACAGCATCGCCATCGGGTGGGCGTCGCGAGGGAAGCCCTTGTAGAAGTTCTTGACGTCCTCGTGCAGCAGCGTGTGCCGCGTGATGTCGTTCTTGAACGCCGTCAGCTGGTCGACGGTGGGCAGCTCGCCGTTGATGAGCAGGTACGCCACCTCAAGGAAGGTGGAGCGCTCGGCCAGCTGCTCGATGGGGTAGCCGCGGTAGCGGAGGATGCCCGCCTCGCCGTCGAGGTAGGTGATCGCGGATTTATAGGCGGCCGTGTTGCCGTACCCGCTGTCCAGGGTCACCAGACCGGTCTGGGCGCGGAGCTTCCCGATGTCGAAGCCCTTGTCGCCGACGGTGCTGTCGACCACCGGGTAGGTGTACTCGCCGTCGCCGTACCGCAGTACTACAGAGTTGTCGCTCACGTCTTCCCTCACCGACGTAGTGCCTCATCTTCGAGGTGCCCTGACTGTCTCTACCATCCCCCATTTGGCTCAGGAGAGTGCACTCGGGGTCGACCATTGGGCCTATTGACGGCACTCAGTGCCGTCAGCCTGCCCATCCTGCCCCCTTCGAGGGGGTTCCGGAAGTGCTCTGTGACCTTCACGACTCGTTTGATCGATCATTTCGTGCCGAGTCTGAAGTCCAGGGCCGTGCAACGCCGTCCGGCCGACACCGTGCGCACCGCCTGGCCGATCGCCTTGCGTGATCCGACGAGCACGACCAGCCGACGGGCCCGGGTGACCGCCGTGTACAGCAGGTTCCGCTGAAGCATCATCCATGCCCCCGTCGTGACGGGAATCACCACGGCGGGATACTCGCTCCCCTGCGAACGGTGGATGGTCACCGCGTACGCGTGGGCCAGTTCGTCCAGTTCGTCGAATTCGTACGGCACCTCCTCGTCCTCGTCCGTCAGCACTGTCAGGCGCTGTTCGACCGGGTCGAGCGAGGTGACGACGCCCACGGTGCCGTTGAAGACACCGTTCTTCCCTTTTTCGTAATTGTTGCGGATCTGGGTGACCTTGTCGCCGACGCGGAAGACCCGGCCGCCGAACCGCTTCTCCGGCAGATCGGGCCGGCCGGGCGTGATGGCCTGCTGGAGCAGCCCGTTGAGCGCGCCGGCGCCGGCCGGGCCGCGGTGCATCGGCGCCAGCACCTGCACGTCCCGGCGCGGGTCCAGCCCGAACTTGGCGGGAATTCGCCGTGCGGCGACGTCCACGGTGAGCCGCCCGGCGGCCTCCGTGTCGTCCTCGACGAACAGGAAGAAGTCCTTCATCCCGTCGGTGAGCGGGTGCTGCCCGGCGTTGATCCGGTGCGCGTTGGTGACCACCCCGGACTGCTGGGCCTGCCGGAAGACCCGGGTGAGCCGGACGGCGGGGATGGGACCGCCGTCGGCGAGCAGGTCCCGCAGCACCTCTCCGGCGCCGACGCTGGGCAACTGGTCCACGTCCCCGACGAACAGCAGATGGGCGCCCGGCGGCACGGCCTTGACCAGCTTGTTGGCGAGCAGCAGGTCCAGCATGGACGCCTCGTCCACCACCACCAGGTCGGCGTCCAGCGGGCGGTCGCGGTCATAGGCCGCGTCCCCGCCGGGCCTCAGCTCCAGCAGGCGGTGCACGGTGGAGGCCTCGGCGCCGGTCAGCTCCGACAGCCGCTTGGCCGCGCGGCCGGTCGGGGCGGCCAGCAGCACCTTGGCGCGCCGGGCCCGGGCCAGCTCCACGATCGAGCGGACGGTGAACGACTTGCCGCAGCCCGGCCCGCCGGTGAGGACGGCGACCTTCTCCGTCAACGCCAGCTTGACCGCCGCCTCCTGCTCGGGCGCGAGGTCGGCGCCGGTCCGGGACGTGAGCCAGCCGAGCGCCTTCGCCCAGTCGACGTCCCGGAAGCCCGGCATCCGGTCCTCGTCGGTGCGCAGCAGCCGCAGCAGCTGGGCGGACAGGGAGAGTTCGGCGCGGTGGAAGGGCACCAGGTAGACGGCGCTGACCGGCTCCTCGTCGCCGTCGGGACCGGGCACCTTCTCCCGTACGACGCCCGGGTCGGCGCCCTCCTCAGGGGGCTCGGCCAGCTCGGCCAGGCACTCGATGACCAGCCCGGTGTCGACCTGGAGCAGCTTGACGGCGTCGGCGATCAGCCGGTCCTCCGGCAGGAAACAGTGCCCCTGGTCGGCGGACTGCGACAGCGCGTACTGCAGGCCGGCCTTCACCCGCGCGGGGCTGTCGTGCGGGATGCCGACCGACTGGGCGATCTTGTCGGCGGTGAGGAAGCCGATGCCCCAGACGTCGGCGGCGAGCCGGTACGGCTGCTCCTTGACGACGGAGATGGACTCGTCCCCGTACTTCTTGTAGATCCGCACGGCGATGGAGGTGGACACCTCGACGGTCTGGAGGAAGAGCATGACCTCCTTGATCGCCTTCTGCTCCTCCCAGGCGTCGGCGATCTTCTTCGTGCGCTTCGGGCCGAGGCCCGGCACCTCGATCAGGCGCTTCGGCTCCTCCTCGATGATCCGCAGGGTGTCGAGGCCGAAGTGCCGGGTGATGCGGTCGGCGAAGACCGGGCCGATGCCCTTGACCAGCCCGGAGCCCAGATAGCGGCGGATGCCCTGGACGGTGGCCGGCAGGACGGTCGTGTAGTTCTCGACGTGGAACTGCTTGCCGTACTGGGGGTGCGAGCCCCAGCGGCCCTCCATGCGCAGGGACTCCCCCACCTGGGCACCGAGCAGCGCGCCGACCACTGTGAGGAGGTCGCCGGCACCTCTGCCCGTGTCGACCCGGGCGACGGTATAGCCGTTCTCCTCATTGGCGTATGTGATGCGCTCCAGCACGCCTTCGAGAACGGCGAGACGCCGTTCACCGCTGGAGTTCCCCGCCTGTCGGTCCATGATCCGACGGTACCGGTGGGGTCTGACAGCCCGCCTGCGGACAGCCCGCCCGCGCGGCCGGGCCCGTGCTTCAGCCGGCCTGCTTGTCGCCCCTGACGCCGGGTGACAGGAACGTCTTCAGACGCATGAGCAGCGAGGCGCGTGGCTCGCTGGATCCGCTGAGGCTCGCTCGTACGCTCTCGAAGTCCACGGAGCGGAGGGCCGTGGCTTTCCGCTTCATGTACTCGGCCGGGTCTCTTTCGAACTCGCGTACCGCCGGGTCCGTGTCCAAGACGACCCCGCTCCACACCTCGCTGTGCGCAGTGCTCATGCTCGCGCTCCCCCCCGGGTTCGACTCGGAGGACGGGTGGCTCCCGCCGGTCTGGGTCGGCATGCGCCCTCCAAGCGTTGACGGTACAGTCTCGGCTGATGGCTTGTCAGCGTCAATCCGACGGTATGGCTTACGAATTGACAATCGGCCCGGTTCAAGAGGCTGACATCGTCCCTGAACGAACCGTCCGCCTCCCGGTCACGGCCCGGACACCTTCCGTCACCGTATTGATACCCAGAGACACGCCCTCCGAAACGGTCGAACCACCCACATGGCCTAACTCCGCGTGTAGGCTCCGTCGCTATGTCCTTGAGTGGATTACGGGTGGGCTGGGGTACGACGACGATGGGGACGCTGAGCGTCGTCACGTACGTGGCACCGATCGTCCTCGGTCTTGGCCTGGAACTTCCGATATGGCTCGCCATGACGATCATGGGTGTCGGCGTCCTCGCCACGGTGGCCACGGTCGTCGTGTCCCGGCGTGAGACGGTCGCCGCCCGGCGCGACCTGGTCACCGCCGAACAGGCCGCGAAGGTCGCCGCGGAGCGTGCCCGTGGAGCCATGGAGGACGTGCTCACGGTGTTGGTCCACCACATCGGCGAGATCGTCAGCGCGACCAGCAAGAGCGCGCGCAGCCCGCTCCAACAGCAGATGAAGCTGGCCATCGTCTCCCTCACGGCCCAGCTCATCGGTCCGCAGAACACGCGCGCCTGCGTCCTGGAGGTCGACCCGGCGTCCCTGGGGACCGGCGTCCGGGAGATGAAGTGCCTCGCCGGCCTGTGGATGGGGCGGGCGGAGGCGCCGCGGACGGTGTTCCGCGAGGACCAGGCGCGCGGGGCGTCCCTGCTGAAGCTGATGGACGACCGCAAGAGCACGTTCGTCGAGAACGTCGACGCGCTCGATCCCGCGCTCCGCCCCGAGACGGACTCGTACAAGACCTACATCACCGCCACCATCACCGCCGCCGGCAAGGACGCGTTCGGCGTCCTGTGCGTGGACGCGCCGAACCCCGGGGACCTCCGCAAGGAGGACATCCGCCTGGTGGAGGTCCTGGCCCGCCTGCTGGGCGCGGCGCTGGCGGTACGGCGCTGAGGCCCGCTGCCCCTTCCCGAACCGCGACGCGACCTCTCGGCGGCCTGGCTCGTTGGCCAGGCCGTACGAAAGGAGAGCTGATGGTCGGCTCGTCGCATGAGGGTCGAGCGCCGGGTGGACACGTTGCTGCGGGCGGAGGCGGACGAGGGTACGTATCCGCTCGTCGTGGAGTCGCAGGGGAAGACGGACGAGCGGAAGCGGGGCAGCTGGCTGTACTACCTGCGACGGCGCAGTGGGCCTCGCGTCCGATCCGGCTGGGTCTCCCGGGGCGGCACTCGCTGACGGTGCGGCCGTTTCCATACTGGAATCCCTGGCATCCGCCCTGCGGCACATCGACTCCGACAGTGCCGCGGTCTTCGCGCAATTCGTCGACTCATGCCTGGTCGGCCCCCAGGCGAAGCAGATGTGGAGGGATCTCATGACGGCTGTCCAGTACTTCCGGCGACACCCGCTGGCCGAGCAGGTGCGTGAGGAGGGGCGTATTCAGGAGCGGCAGGAGATGACCCTCCACGTCCTGGAGTGGCGCGGTATCCCGGTGCCCGATGGTGTCCGTGAGCGAGTACATGCCTGCACGGACCCCGGCCAACTGGAGGTCTGGGCCCAGCGCGCCCTCCATGCTGCGGACGCGGCGGAGTTGTCCGTCATGCATCCCCGGACCTCGTCAGTCATGAGCCCGCGCGTGGCTGAAACCCACATGAGTACAGATACTCAGGAAGGGCTGGGGGCCAGTGCGGATGGTCCGCGAACACCCGGCACACGTACTCTCCTGGCGGACTAATGGATCAGCACCGTCGAGCGCTTTTGGTGCGGCGGTTCTCGATACGACCTGGGGGGCCACGCGTGGCGTGGGACGAGTGGGAGCAGCTCAAGGCCACCGCTGCCGATCGGCATTCCGCACGCACGCAACTCGACCAGTTGCCCATGGTCGGCGGTGGCAAGGGCAAACTCCGGTCCGACAAGGCGGCCTGGTCCGCGGCCGGTGAGGGCGTCGGCTCGCTGCAGGACAGTCTCAGCAAGGCGCTGACGAAGCTGGAACAGGGACAGACGGGCCTGGACGAAGAGTCCGTATGTCTTACAGCGGCTGCCCAAAAAAGTGTGTATGCCTCCTGGGAGCGCCGTGTCACCGACATCAGTGAGTTGTGCCGCGGTCTGGCCGAGGTGCTGAACAAGACGGGTCACGACCAGTTGAGGACTGACCAAGCCATCAAATCCGAGATCGCGGGGATCAAGGTCGGTTCCGAGAGCAGTTCTGCCCCCGGTAAACCAGGCAAGGGCCGGTAATTCACAGGCATGGACCTCCAGACGCTGCAAAAGATCAAGCCATCAGAGTACGCGGAAGCCGCGGACGGTTACCGTGCAATCAGTGAGACGGCTGATGCCGCGAGGGAACGTGTCGACAAGGATGTCGCCAAGGCCATCCGCGAAGCGAACGAGGGAGAGGCGGCAGACGCTGCGCAGCGAAAGCTGCGACAGCTGTCCGAGAACTTCCACTACACACAGCTCGAATGCGGCCTGATCAGTGGTGCGCTCAATGCCTTCTCTTCGGAGATCGCCGCCCCTCAACGCCAAGTGTTGCAGGCGCTCGATGACGCGAAGGCACTGTCGTACACCGTCCATGCGGACGGTAGCGTGACGTTTCCCGCCGGTGGAAAGAACGAGCTGACCGGTGAGGAGATTCCCGGCGGGACTGCCATCGGAAACGACGGCATGTACCACGGGCCCGGGCTTGGTCCGGACCTGTCCGGCCTGATCCATCCCAACCCCCATCAGGCCAAGGCGCAAGACATCGCCAACAGAATCTCTCGTGCCCTCCGCGAAGCAGCGGAGATCGACGAGCGATACAGCTCGGTACTGAAGAAACTGAAGGCGGCTCCGGGGCTGATGGTCGACGCCAAGACGTGGACCGATGTGGCTGCGGACACAGAAGCTCTCGGCGAGGCCGCGTCGGATTATCTCCGAGATCACATTCCTCTCGACAAGTCACCCGCCGAGCGCAAGGAGTGGTGGGATAGTCTCAGCGATGAGGAACGCAACGAATACAAAAGAGCGTTTCCTGAGTATATCGGCAATTCGGACGGCATCCCGTCAGCTGTGCGCGACGAGGTGAATCGGGAAAACCTGGACATCCTCATCGGCAAACTGTCGAGTGAGGACGGCGAAAAAGCCAAGACGCAGCTGGACGCGCTCAAGAGCATCCAGCAGCAGCTTCAGGACAATGCCACGCAACGGCTCACGAACGCGGGAGAGCCGCCCATGTACCTGCTTGGAGTCAGCGATGAAGGACTGGGCCGGGCTATTGTCTCCTACGGGAACCCGGACACGTCCAGGAACGTGTCCGCGTACGCACCGGGCCTCGGTACCGCTCTGGACACCGACTTCACAAGAAATGACCTGAAGCGGGCGCATGAAACAGCGGTTGGCGCACGGAAGTACGACCCCTCCAGCGCATCCATCGTGTGGCTCGGCTATGACGCCCCCCAGCTTTCCGCGCCCGGCGATCTCCCTACGCTGGCATCCGACACGGATGTCACGTCGGCTGACAAGGCGAAGAACGGTGCCCCGGCGTACAACTCGTTCATGGCCGGGCTCGCGGCAACCAACGACCACAAGGATCCGCATCTCGTGGCGATCGGGCACTCATACGGTTCCCGCCTGGTCGGCGCGGCAACGCAGGAACCGGGAGGAATTCCGGGGGCCGACGACATCATTCTTCTGGGCAGTCCGGGCACGGGCGTCGACAGGGCAGAGGAACTCGGCGTCGGCAAAGACCACGTCTTCGTCGGGGCCGCGGAGAACGACCCGGTGAGCCACCTGCCGTCGAAGAAGGAGGCGATCGCGGGGACCATGGGCTTCTTCGGGGGCGGGCCGGCAGGGGCGCACCTGATCGGGGACCTCGCGGATCAGGGGGACGATGACCTCTGGTTCGGGAAAGACCCGGCCAGCGAGACGTTCGGGGCCAGGCGCTTCGAGGTCGCCGACGGCCCCAGGCCGCTGATCGATGGGCAGGGACCTACACCGGCGCATTCCAATTACTTCAATCCGGAGAAGGATCCTCAGTCGGCCGCGAACATCGCGGCCCTCGTCGCCGACCGGCCCGAACTTGTGAAGTGGGACGAACATCGATGAAGAAGCGCACCCTGGGCCTTCTGGTGGCCGCCCTCCTTGTTTCCGGTTGCGGCTTTTCGGGTGAGGGCACCGAAAAGGGTAGTCGGGAGGGGTCGACGAAGGAGACTCACATGAACATGCAGGAGGCCGGCGTCCACGCGGAGCAGATGCTGGACGCCATGGTCAAGGTCATCCACCCTCCTGTGGAGGCCGCTCCAGGGCCTTCCAGCGAAGCGATCTGCCCCGACTTCAAGAACGACTCCACCGGCACGGGGCAAGTGACGCGCCGACGCTATGTGATGACGATCATTTCCAGCGAGCGGCGGGGCAACTTCCTGGGCGTGGTGGAGCGCTATTGGAAGAAGCTCGGGTACACCATCACGTCGGTGCGCGACCACAAGGAGATGCCGGCGGTCTTCGCCACCGCACCCAACGGTTTCCGGGTCAGCCTGGAATTCGGTTACGCGGGCCAGGCCAGCTTCGACGTGGTGTCTCCCTGTGTCGCCGAGTCGAAGGTGACCGAGCCTTCGCGGAAGCCCCTCGACCCGCGTGCCGTCAAGTCCGACGGGCTCCCGTACATCCACTCCGACTTCTGGTCGCGGAACGCTCCGGTTCCTCCTTCTCCCTCCCCGTCGGTGTCCCACCACGACAGCTGAGCCGGGCACCCATCGGCCGACGCCCGGCGCAACGGTTCTGCGTTACCTGCCGTGGCGGGGTTTTTCCTGGCTCTGGGGCAGTGTCAGGGTGATCTGGCGGATCAGTTGCTGGAAGCACGCCAGGGACGCGAACGCGGGGAGGGCGGCTCCGGCGATGCCCGTGACGGTTCGGTCGGCCTGGGCTACGCACAGGATCATCGCCACCGAGGAGAACAGCACAACGATGCACCACGAGTGCATGGCCCGGCGCTGATGCAGGGCATTTCGCAGGATGGAGAGGGAGGCCGCCATCCAAGGGCCGTACACGAGCAGGGGCCACCAGGCGATCATTCCTCCGTTCACGCCCGGGGTGGCATTCCGCAGCGGATCATAGGCCGCCATTCCGCCGAATACGCTGACCATCGCCGCGAGGACGGACACGAACGCGGCGATCACAACACTGCCCGCCCGCATCCACTTGACGTGGTCTTTCTCGACGCGCCTCTTCCGGTGCCCCGGTCCGGCGGGAGCGCGCCGGCCGGAGGGGAACTGCGCGGTGATCCGCGCCAGTTTCTCCATCGGGTCCGCGAAGTCCAGGCCGGGTGCCGGCTCGCTGCGCGGCGGCGGGACCATGGCCGTCTGTCCGGTGGGCGCAGCCTCCTTCAGGAGGGTGGCGAGTTCTTCCGCCGGGTCCCAGTAATCGGGTGGTACCAGCACATCGCCCGGGTCCAGGGCATCGCCCGGACCGCCGGGCCAGTGGGGGCCCGGCGGGTACGGGGCCGCGTCCGCGTACCATTCGCGCCGTGTGAAAGAGGAACCCGAATATTCTTGATTCATAAATCCCCCCGGGTCAGACGCGGTCCAAGTGGCCGTCGGCGTTTTCCTGAGCGCTCCACCGTTCGTTGAATTCCTCCTGGACCGCCTCCAGCAGAGCAAGGAATTCGTGAAGCAGGGTCCCGGTCTCCTGCGGTGCGGCCGGGGCGTGATCGTTACGCCCCTCCGGTGCGAAGTCGGTTGCTCCAGGTGGGTGCAATGTTGGACTGAATGTCAGCAAACCGTCCGTCGACAGGCTATCCTTCCTCGTGTCCCGGTGAAGCAGGCCGTGGAACCTCGTCGTCGTCATATTCGGCTAACGCCACCCCCTCTCCTCCAGATGCGCGGCAAATGAGTGAACGCGATCCCTGGAAAACGTTAGGGAGAGCGTTTTTTCATTTGTTCCGTCCCGGCTTCGTGTCGGTCTCATGCCGGTCTCGTGCCGGTCTCGTGCCAACCTCGTGCCGACCTCGTGCGCGTGCGTGTCCGCGGTCCAACCGGCCGCCGGCCCCGGCCCCGACTCCCGAGAGTGGCCCCCACCCGCCACGACCGCCCGCCGCCACGGTCACGATTGGGTTTCGGCCAACCCCACCCCCTTGCCCCCGCCCCGTGTAATCGTTTCCAATCCTCGTACGGCAGGGATGTAATCGATTCCACGAGTCCACGAGGAGGTGGAGCCGGCGATGGCGAGCATCAAGGATGTCGCCGCTTCGGCGGGGGTGTCCGTGGCCACCGTGTCACGCGTGCTGAACGGCCACCCGTCCGTCAGCGCCGACGCCCGGGAGCGGGTGATGGCCGCCGTGGCGGCCCTCGGGTACCGGCCGAACGCCGTCGCGCGGTCCTTGCGGACCGATCAGACCCACACCCTCGGGCTCGTCATCAGTGACGTGCTGAATCCCTACTTCACCGCGCTGGCCCGGTCCGTCGAGGAAGAGGCCCGGGCGCTCGGGTACAGCGTGATCATCGGGAACGCGGACGAACGGCCCGAACTCCAGGACCATCACGTGCGGAACCTGCTCGACCGGCGGATCGACGGGCTGCTCGTGTCGCCCACCGACGGCGGGTCGCCGCTCATGCTGGACGCCGCCCGGGCGGGGACTCCCATGGTGTTCGTCGACCGGTGGATCCCCGGTGTGGACGTGCCCGTCGTGCGGGCCGACGGGCGGGCCGCCGTACGGGACCTCGTGGCGCATCTGTACGCGCTCGGGCACCGGCGGCTCGCCATCATCGCCGGGCCCGCCGCCACCACCACCGGCAGTGAGCGTGTCGAGGCCTTCCGGGCCGCGCTCGCCGAGTACGGGCTGCCGTTGCCCGACGCCTACATAGGCCAGGGCGACTTCCAGGCCGAGAGCGGGCGGCGGGTCACCGAGGGGTTCCTGGATCTGCCCGAGCCGCCCGACGTCGTCTTCGCCGCCGACAACCTGATGGCGCTCGGCGCGCTGGACGCCGTACGCGCGCGGGGTCTGCGCGTGCCCGACGACATCGCGCTGGCCGCGTTCGACGACATCCCGTGGTTCGTGCACACCGATCCGCCGGTCACCGCGATCGCCCAGCCCACCGGTGAGCTGGGGCGGGCCGCCGTACGCGCGCTGGTCGACCGGATCGAGGGGCGTACCCCGCGCTCCGTCACGCTGCCCGCCCGGCTCGTCGTACGCCGCTCGTGCGGTGAGCCCCCCACCCCCTCCCCAGTGCAAAGGAGCACGACGTGAGCAACCCGGACGAGTTGCTGCGCATCGAGGGCATACGGAAGACCTTCCCCGGCGTGGTCGCGCTCGACGGCGTCGACTTCGATCTGCGCCGGGGCGAGGTCCATGTGCTGCTCGGTGAGAACGGGGCCGGCAAGAGCACGCTGATCAAGATGCTCTCCGGTGCCTACACCCCCGACGCCGGCCGGATTCTCGTGGGCGGAGAGGAGGTGCGCGTCCACGGGGCGCAGGACGCCGAACGGCTCGGGATCGCCACGATCTACCAGGAGTTCAACCTGGTGCCGGATCTGACCGTGGCCGAGAACATCTTCCTGGGGCGGCAGCCGCGCCGCTTCGGGATGATCGACCGGAAGCGGATGGAGGACGACGCCGCGACGCTGCTGAAGCGGGTCGGGGTCGACGTCTCGCCCCGGGCGCGGGTGCGGGAACTCGGGATCGCCCGGCTGCAGATGGTCGAGATCGCCAAGGCGCTCAGCCTGAACGCGCGCGTGCTCATCATGGACGAGCCGACCGCCGTGCTCACCTCGGAGGAGGTGGAGAAGCTCTTCACCATCGTGCGGGGGCTGCGTGCCGACGGGGTGGGGATCGTGTTCATCACCCATCACCTGGAGGAGATCGGCGCCCTCGGGGACCGGGTCACCGTCATCCGGGACGGCAGGAGTGTCGGGCAGGTGCCCGCCTCCACTCCCGAGGACGAGTTGGTCCGGCTGATGGTGGGGCGGTCCATCGAGCAGCAGTACCCGCGGGAGCGGCCCGAGAAGGGCGCCCCCCTGCTGTCCGTGGAGGGGCTGGGCCGGGACGGGGTCTTCCACGACGTGAGCTTCGAGGTGCACGCCGGTGAGGTCGTCGGCATCGCGGGGCTGGTCGGTGCCGGGCGGACCGAGGTCGTGCGGGCCGTGTTCGGCGCCGATCCCTACGATCGCGGGGTCGTCCGGGTCGCCGGCACCGAGCTGCGCCGGCATGACGTGAACGCCGCGATGGACGCCGGGATCGGGCTCGTGCCGGAGGACCGCAAGGGGCAGGGGCTGGTGCTGGACGCCTCCGTCGAGGAGAACCTGGGGCTGGTGACGCTGCGCGCGGCCACCCGGGCGGGGCTCGTGGACCGCAAGGGGCAGCGTGCCGCCGCCGAGCGGATCGCCGGGCAGCTCGGGGTGCGCATGGCGGGCCTCGGGCAGCAGGTGCGGACGCTGTCCGGCGGCAACCAGCAGAAGGTCGTCATCGGCAAGTGGCTGCTGGCCGACACCAAGGTGCTGATCCTCGACGAGCCGACGCGCGGCATCGACGTCGGCGCCAAGGTCGAGATCTACCAGCTGATCAACGAACTGACGGCCGCCGGTGCCGCGGTCCTGATGATCTCCAGCGATCTGCCCGAGGTGCTCGGCATGAGCGACCGGGTGCTGGTGATGGCCCAGGGCCGGATCGCCGGCGAGCTCTCCGCCGGCCAGGCCACGCAGGACGCGGTGATGTCCCTCGCCGTCTCCACCCCCACCACCGAGAAGACCGAGACCGACAAGGAGGCCACCCGTGGCCACTGACACGCTCAAGAGCCGGTCGGGCGCGAGTGGCGCCCCGGGCGGCCTGCGCCGGCTGCTGCTCGACAACGGCGCGCTCACCGCGCTGATCGTCCTCGTCATCGCCCTGTCGGCGCTGTCGGGTGACTTCCTGACCACGGACAACCTGCTGAACATCGGCGTGCAGGCCGCCGTGACGGCCATCCTCGCCTTCGGTGTGACGTTCGTGATCGTCTCCGCGGGCATCGACCTGTCCGTGGGATCGGTGGCCGCGCTGTCGGCGACGATGCTGGGCTGGAGCGCCACCTCGCACGGGGTGCCGGTCGCGCTCGCGGTCGTCCTGGCGGTCGCCACGGGCGTCGTCGCCGGTCTGGTGAACGGCTTCCTCATCGCCTACGGCAAGCTGCCGCCGTTCATCGCGACGCTGGCCATGCTGTCGGTGGGCCGCGGTCTGGCGCTGGTGATCTCGCAGGGCTCCCCCATCGCGTTCCCCGGCCCGGTCTCCCACCTCGGCGACACCCTGGGCGGCTGGCTGCCGGTGCCGGTGCTGGTCATGGTGGTGATGGGGCTGATCGCCGCCGTCATACTCGGGCGGACCTACATCGGGCGGTCCATGTACGCGATCGGCGGCAACGAGGAGGCCGCCCGGCTGTCGGGCCTGAGGGTCAAGCGGCAGAAGCTCGCCATCTACGCCCTGTCCGGGCTGTTCGCCGCCGTCGCGGGCGTGGTGCTGGCCGCCCGGCTGTCCTCGGCGCAGCCGCAGGCCGCCGACGGCTACGAGCTGGACGCCATCGCCGCCGTCGTCATCGGCGGCGCCTCGCTCGCGGGCGGCACCGGCAAGGCGTCCGGCACGCTGATCGGCGCGCTGATCCTGGCGGTGCTGAGGAACGGGCTGAACCTGCTGTCCGTGTCCGCGTTCTGGCAGCAGGTCGTCATCGGTGTCGTGATCGCGCTGGCGGTGCTGCTGGACACCGTGCGCCGCAAGGCCGGTGCCGTCCCGGTGGCCGCCGGCGCGGGTGGGCCGAAGGGGAAGCAGGCGGTGACGTACGCGCTGGCGGCCGTGGTCACCGTGGCCGTGGTCGGCGCGACCTCGCTGCTGCACGGCGGTTCGTCCTCGTCGTCCAACCCGCGGCTGGGCCTGTCCCTGTCCACCCTCAACAACCCGTTCTTCGTGCAGATCCGGTCGGGCGCGCAGGCCGAGGCGAAGAAGCTGGGCGTGGACCTGACCGTCACCGACGCCCAGAACGACGCCTCCCAGCAGGCCAACCAGCTCCAGAACTTCACCAGTACGAACCTGGACGGGATTATCGTCAACCCGGTGGACTCGGACGCGGCGGGCAACTCGGTGAAGGCCGCCGGCAAGGCGGACATCCCCGTCGTCGCCGTGGACCGGGGTGTCAACCACGCCTCGGTGGCCACCCTGGTGGCGTCCGACAACGTGGCCGGCGGTGAGCTGGCCGCGAAGACCGTCGCCGAGAAGCTGGGCGGCAGCGGCAAGATCGTCATCCTCCAGGGGCAGGCGGGCACCTCGGCGGCGCGCGAGCGGGCGGCCGGGTTCGCCAAGGGCCTGAAGGCCTACCCGGGCATCCGGGTGCTGGCCCAGCAGCCCGCCGACTTCGACCGCACCAAGGGGCTGGACGTGATGTCGAACCTGCTCCAGGCCCACCCGGACGTGCAGGGCGTCATCGCCGCCAACGACGAGATGGCCCTCGGCGCGATCAAGGCGCTCGGCTCCAAGGCGGGCAGGTCGGTGCAGGTCGTCGGCTTCGACGGCACCCCGGACGGGCTGACGGCGGTCAAGGGCGGCACGCTGTACGCGTCGGTCGCCCAGCAGCCCTCGCAGCTGGGCCGGATCGCCGTGGACAACGCCCTCAAGGCGGTCCGGGGCGAGAAGGTGGCCCCGACGGTGAAGGTGCCGGTGAAGGTGGTCACCAAGGACAACGTGGCCGGTTTCACCGGCTGACGGGCCAGGGTCGGGCGGGTGGCCCCGGGAGCGCTTCCGGGGCCGCCCGCCCCACGTCATCTCTCAGGGGAGTCAACTGATGTACGACTACGACCTGCTGGTCGTGGGTTCGGCCAACGCGGACCTGGTGATCGGTGTCGAGCGGCGGCCGGCCGCGGGCGAGACGGTGCTCGGCGGCGATCTGGCCGTGCACCCGGGCGGCAAGGGCGCGAACCAGGCGGTCGCGGCGGCCCGGTTGGAGGCGCGTACGGCCCTGCTGGCGCGGGTCGGCGACGACGGCCACGGCCGGCTGCTGCTGGATTCCCTGCGCGCGGCCGGGGTGGACACGGTGGGGGTACTGGTCGGCGGCGCCCCGACGGGCGTGGCGCTGATCACCGTGGACCCGTCCGGGGACAACAGCATCGTGGTGTCGCCGGGCGCCAACGCGCGGCTGCGGCCCGAGGACGTGCGGACGGCCACGAGCCTCTTCCACGCCTCCCGGGTGGTGTCCGCGCAGCTGGAGATCCCGCTGGAGACCGTCGTGGAGGTGGTGCGGAACCTGGCGCCGGGCAGCCGCTTCGTGCTGAACCCGTCCCCGCCGCGCGAGCTGCCGACGGAGGTGCTGGCCGCCTGTGACCCGCTGATCGTGAACGAGCACGAGGCGCGGGTGATCCTCGGGGACGCCCGGGTCGGCGACGACCCCGCCGACTGGGCGCGGCTGCTGCTGGCCAAGGGGCCGCGCTCGGTGGTCGTCACGCTGGGCGCGCGCGGGGCGCTGGTGTGCGACGGCTCGGGTACGGCCCTGGTGCCGTCGGTGAAGGTGGACGCGGTGGACACCACCGGCGCGGGCGACGCGTTCACCGCCGCGCTGGCCTGGCGGCTGGGCGCGGGCGCGAGCCTCGCGGACGCGGCGGCCTACGCGGCCCGGGTGGGCGCGGCGGCCGTGACACGGCGGGGCGCGCAGGAGTCGTACCCGACGGCGGCTGAGGTCGAGGCGCTGGGTGGTGACGCGCGGTGAAGAGGTCGGGGATCCTGAACCGTCACCTGGCCGGGGCGCTGGCCGAGCTCGGGCACGGGCACGGGGTGCTGGTGTGCGACGCGGGGATGCCGGTACCCGACGGTCCCCGGGTGGTGGACCTGGCGTTCCGCGCCGGGGTGCCGTCCTTCGCCGAGGTGCTGGACGGCCTGCTGGCCGAGCTGGTGGTGGAGGGAGCGACGGCGGCGGAGGAGGTCCGGACGGCCAACCCGGCGGCGACGGCCCTGCTGGAGAGCCGTTTGGCCGACCTGGCCTACGTCCCGCACGAGCGCCTGAAGGAGCTGTCGGCCGGTGCCCGGCTGATCGTCCGTACGGGCGAGGCCCGCCCGTACGCGAACGTGCTGCTGCGGTGCGGGGTGTTCTTCTAGCCGCTCGGCGGCCGTGCCCCCCTGCTCTCCGCGACCCGCTTTACCTCCCGCAGGGACGCGGTGAGCTGCCGGGCGAGGTAGTGCAGTTCCCGGTCCGTCAGGCGGTGCGCGGTGAGGAGTTCGGCCGCGTGGTCGATCAGCTCCCCGGCCATCCCGAGCTGCACGCTCTCGACCTGGTCCGCGAGCCGGGACACATAGCCCGTGCCGTCGCCCAGCACGTAGCAGGGCTTGCCCTCCTCGCCGGTCCACGGGAGCAGCCGCCCGTTCGCCGGGGGGTCGTCGTACGTCCGGTCGCTCATGCGTAGGTCTCCACCAGGGCGAGGTACGGGCGGACGAGCGGGCTGTCCTCACCGCGCAGGGGGGCCTCGCCCCTGCGGCACGTCGTGGGTCCGCCGACGTACGGGCACGAGTACGGGGACACCTCCGTGTACGGCGGGGATGTGACCGGCCTACGGCGCCGACGCGACGGCCTGACCAACCGGGCCAGGAGACGAGTCATACCGACCTGCTTTCTCACCTGCGGTGACTGCGTTGTGTGCTGATTTCCTCACAGAGTGGGGTCGGTTGTGGCTACGCTGCCAGGGGCTGGGGGTTGACATTGCGCCTGTCACCAAGGGAGTTGGCCGGATGAGCGTTGTCCGCAGGCCGAAGACGCCGCGCGAGAAGTACGGGGAGGAGCTGAGGCTGCGGCGCATCGCGGCCGGGCTCACCCAGGAGCAGCTGAGCGAGATCGTGGTCTGCTCGCCGACGCTGATCAGTCACTGGGAGGCGGGGAGGCGGCTGCCCAAGCCGGATGACGCCCGTCGGATCGACCAGGCGCTGGGGACGGATGGGTTTTTCGAGAGGTGGCTGGAGGATTTGGAGGGCAAGTACGCTCCTCAGTTCGCCGCCGCTCGCGAACTGGAGCAACAAGCAACGCGGATCCAGTTGTTCGCGCTCTCACTTGTCCCCGGTCTGCTTCAGACACCGGGGTACGCGCGGGCCGTGTTCACGGCCTACCACCCCAACTACACAGACTCGGAGCTTGACAAGGAAGTTGTCACTCGAACAGACAGGGCGAAGATTCTGGAGGGACCGTCGGCTCCTGTCATCTGGGCGCTGCTCGACGAGGCTGTTCTGCGCCGCGCGGTAGGTGGCCCCCAAGTCATGGCGGAGCAGCTCTACAAGATTGCCGACATGGCCGAGGCACGGCACATTCGGCTGCACGTCCTCCCGTACGGGGTCGGTGCGCACCCGCTGATGACCAGCCTGCTCACCCTGATGAACTTCGAGGACTCCGCTCCGGTGGCATACGTGGACGCGCTGGCAACTGGGCGGCTGATGGATGATCCGTCAATGGTGAGCGCATGTCAGACCTACTACGCTCTGGCGCTGGGCGACGCCTTGTCGCAGCAGGATTCACTGGCCCTCGTCAGAGCCGCAGCGAAGGAACACGCAGATGGTCAGCAGTGAGCGCATCGTCTCCAACTCGTCCGCTCTCGTCGGCTGGTACAAGTCCAGCTACAGCGACGGTCACCAAGCGGAGTGCCTCGAAGTCGCCCGCGGCCACGCTCACGTACCCGTACGCGACAGCAAGACCGTCACCGGACCCGCCGTGCTCTTCTCCCTGGACGGCTGGACCGCGTTCGTAACCGCCGTCAAGGAGAGCCAGCTCCCACCCACCCAGTAATGAGCACACCGTTCCAAAGCCCGCCCGGCACGCCGGAGATACTTGTCGAGCGGCTCCGTGAAGCGGGCTATGCAGCGGAGGCGGTGGAAGAGGCCACCGGTGGCGTGGTCGCCGTCGCGGGGCTGGTCACCCTTGAGGGCGGCGCTCAGGTTTTCGCGAAGACCATACTGGGGCCGGATTCGGACGTATTCACGGTCGAATCCGCCGGCTTGGCCGAGCTCCGCAGCCGTGGAGGGGTGAACACGCCGGACATACTGTGCGTCTCTCCCCGGCTGCTCGTACTCGAAAGAATGCGGCCACGCCGGGACGAAGAACACTTCTGGGAACAGCTCGCCCACATGGTCGCCGCCCTGCACATGTCCACCGTCACCGAGCGGTTCGGCTGGCACCGCGACGGCTGGCTGGGCCGCATGCGTCAGGACAACACCTGGGAGACGGACGGCCACGCGTTTTTCGCGGAGCGGCGCATCCTGCGCTGGCTGCCGGAGCCACTGGTCGAGGCCGCGTTCGACCGTGAAGAGCGCCGGGCCCTGGAACGGCTTTGCGCGTCCCTGCCCGAACTGATCCCGCCCCAGCCACCCTGTCTGACCCATGGCGACCTGTGGCAGGAGAACATCGTCGCCACCGGTGACGGTGCCCCGGTGCTCATCGACCCCGCGGTGTCCTACACCTGGCCGGAGGCCGACCTCAGTATGCTGTGGTGCTCGCCGCGCCCGGCCGTCGCGGAGCGCTTCTTCGCCGTGTACCGGGAGATCGCCGGACTCCAGGACGGCTGGGAGGCACGCATGCCGGTCCTGCATCTCCGCGAACTCCTGAGCACCATCGCGCACGGTGACGACGACTGGGGCGCCGCTGAAGCGGTCCGAGAGATCGCGAGACCGTTCCGAACACGACCCGCCGAACCCGCGCGGCCGGAGCGCTAGCGAGGTGTCGCGAGTACGTCCCGGAGTACGTCCGCGAGCGTGACGCGGGCCAGTTCCTGCCTCAGGGTCTGCTCGATGCCCTCGTAGACGCTCCGCATCGCCGGCTGGATGCCGCGGCCCACCACGCATTCCTGATCCGGGGTGGTGCGGTGCATCGCGAACAGCGGGCCGGGTTCCAACGCCTCGTACACGTCGAGCAGGGTCATCGACTCCAGCTCGCGCGCCAGCGACCAGCCCGCGCCCACGCCCCGCCGGGACTCCACGAGCCCGGCCCTGCGCAGTTCGCCGAGCAACCGTCTGATCACCACCGGGTTGGTGTTCGCGCTGGTCGCGATCTGTTCGGAGGTGGCGACCTCATGGCCCTGGCGCTGATAGAGGCCGATCCAGGCCAGCGCGTGGGCGGCGATGGTCAGCCTGCTGTTGGCGCTCATGGGTCCCTCTCTCGGCCGTGACGCTTCATGCTACGACCGCACAGTCGTAACACTTAAGGTTGCGACAGTCGGTCGTAACAATTACCGTTGCGACTGCACGAGGAGTCGATCAACGAGGTGAGAAGAATGAGCAAGCCACTCACGGGCAAGGTCGCGCTGGTCACCGGGGGGTCACGCGGGCTGGGGGCCGCGACCGTACGGCTGCTTGCCGAGCAGGGCGCCGACGTCGCCTTCACCTACGTCAGCTCCGAGGAGCGGGCGCGGGCCGTCGTGGACGAGGTGCTCGGCAAGGGGGTCAAGGCCGTCGCCTTCCGGTCCGACCAGGCGGACACGAGCCGGGCGCCGGCGCTGATCGACGACGTGGTCGCGCACTTCGGCGGGCTGGACATCCTCGTCAACAACGCGGCGATCTCGGTGGAGCAGGGCCGCAGGGTGGACGACCCGGAGGCCGACACCGCCGCACTGGACCGGATGCACGCCACCAACTACCTCGGTGTGATCGCCGTCATCCGGGCCGCCTCCCGGGTGCTGCGCACGGGCGGCCGCGTCATCACGGTGAGTTCCGGCCTGGGCTCCCGGGTCGGCGCCCCCGGACTTGCCGACTACGCGGCGACCAAGGCCGGGATCGAGCGGTACACCATGGGCGTCGCCCGCGACCTCGGGCCCCGGGACATCACGGCCAACGTCGTGGAGGCCGGACTGATGGAAGGCGGCATGCAGCCGCCGGACCCCGAGACCCTCGACGCCCTGCTCGGCTCGCTGGCCCTGCGACGCACAGGGCACCCCGACGAGATCGCCGCGGCGATCGCCTTCCTGGCGAGCCCCGCCGCGTCGTACGTCACGGGCGCGGTACTGGACGCCCACGGCGGCTACAACGCCTGACGTACCCCCGCGGCAGCAAGACCGTCACCGGGCCCGCCGTGCTCTGCTCGGTGAACGGCTGGGCCTCGTTCGTGAGCGCCGTCAAGAAGGGGCACCTGGCGCCGCTGAAGTCAGGGCGCCGGGCTCGTCAGGTAATCCCCGTGCTCCAGGTCGTGGAGCAGTGTCGGGTGGGCGGGTGACCAGCCGAGCAGTTTCCGCGTGTGCGCGCTGGAGACGGGGCCGTCGAAACCGTAGGCGGTGGCCATGAACGGGCTCACGAAGTGCGTGGCGGCTTCGGCGGGCGTCAGCGAGACCGTGGGCAGGTCCAGGCCCCGGGCGATCGTCTCCACGATGCTCTTCAGGGTGACGCCGCTCTCGGCCACTCCGTGCAGCACGCTGCCCGCGGGCGCCTTCTCCAGCGCGAGGCGGAACAGGACCGCCGCGTCGAGCCGGTGCACGGCAGGCCACCGGTTGGTGCCGTCGCCGACGTAGGCCGATACGCCGGTCTTCCGTGCGGTGGCGATCAGCATGGGGATGAAGCCGTGGTCCTGGGGACCGTGGACGGTGGGAGCGAGGCGGACCACGCTCGCGCGCACACCCCGGGCGGCGAAGCCCAGGCACGCTCGCTCACCGGCGATGCGGAAGGCGGCGATCCCGGCCGTGTCGGGCTCGTCGTTCTCGGTGGTCTCCCGGCCGGCGGGCATCACCAGGGTGCCGGAGGTGACGACGAGCGGCTTGCCCGAGTGTTCCAGCGGCCGGCCGAGCGTCTCGATCGCGGTGCGGTCGCGCCGCGTCATGTCGTCGAGGTCGGAGAAGTCGCCGCCGTAGGCCATGTGCAGGACGGCGTCGGCGGCCGCGGCGCCGGAGGACAGACTGTCGAGGTCGTCCAGGGAACCGCGGTGCGGTGTCACTCCCAGTGCCTCCAGCCGGGCGGCTGCGGCGTCCGAACGCGCCAGGCCGGTGACCGAGTGGCCGGCCGCGACGAGTTCGGCGACGACTGCCGGACCGGTCTGGCCGGTGCCGCCGGTGACGAAGACATGCATGACACCCTCCCTTTTAGCGCCAGTGACTGGCACTACGTGTCACTCGACTCTAGGTAGCGTCAGTGACTGGCGTCAAGAAGCGCCAGTCACTGACACTTCCGCTACCCTTGAGGCATGCCACGGAGCGGAGCAGAAGCGCGCCGCCGCCTTCAGCGGGCGGCCCTGGAGCTGTACCAGGAACGCGGGTTCGACCAGACGACCACGGCCGAGATCGCCGCCCGGGCCGGCGTCAACGAGCGCACGTTCTTCCGGCACTTCCCGGACAAGCGCGAGGTGCTCTTCGACGGAGAAGCCGACCTCCGGGCCGCGCTCACACAGGAGGTCGCGGACGCCCCCGAGGACCTGCGACCGCTCGACGTGCTGCTCCGCGCCTTCCGGAAAGCCGGACGGATCCTGGAGGACAACCGCCCGTTCTCCGAACCGCGCCTGAAGATCATCGCGGTGACACCGGCGCTCCGCGAACGCGACTTGGCCAAGGCCGCCTCGCTCACCGAAGCCCTGGCGGAGGCGCTGCGGCAGCGCGGAGTCCCCGACCGGCTGGCCGGCCTGGCAGCCCACACCGGCTGGGCCGCCTTCCACCAGGCGGCCCAGGCCTGGATCGACGACCCCTCCCAAAGCCTGGACGCGCACCTCACCCAAGCCTTCACCGACCTGCGCGCCCTCTCCGCGACCGGGTGACTCGAAGCCGGCGAGGTGTCCCCAGGACCTCCGGAGTACGTCCGCGAGCGTGACGCGGGCCGGGTTCCACCGCCTTCTGCACGTCGAGCAGGGTCATCGACCTCAGCTCGCGCGTGGGCGGCGGGCCCGGTCGGTCATGCCCCTTGTCGGATCACATGGGTGAGGAAGCGTTCGGCCGTCTCCGCGAGTACCTCCCTTCCGTCCCTCGCCCACAACTCCTCGTTGAAGAGCTCGACTTCGATCGGGCCGGTGTAGCCGGCCGACTCCACGTAGCCCTTCCATTCGCGCATGTCGATCGCGCCGTCGCCGATCTGGCCGCGACCGTTGAGGACGCCTTGGGGCAGGGGGGTGGTCCAGTCGGCTAGCTGGAAGGTGTGGATGCGGCCCGCCGCGCCCGCGCGGGCGATCTGCGCGGGGGCCTGGTCGTCCCACCAGATGTGGTACGTGTCCACGGCCACCCCGACCTGGTCCGCCGGGAAGCGTTCCGCCAGGTCCAGGGCCTGGGTGAGCGTGGAGACCACGCAGCGGTCGGCCGCGTACATGGGGTGCAGGGGTTCGATGGCGAGGCGTACGCCGCGTTCGGCGGCGTAGGGGGCCAGGACGGCCAGGGCGTCGGCGATGCGTTCGCGGGCGCCGTGCAGGTCCTTGCTGAACAGCGGGAGGCCGCCGGAGACCAGGACCAGGGTGTCGGTGCCGAGCGCGGCGGCCTCCTCGATGGCCGCGTGGTTGTCGCCCAGCGCCTCGGCCCGCTCGACGGGGTCGGTCGCCGTGAGGAAGCCGCCCCGGCACAGCGTCGTCACGGTCAGGCCCGCGTCGCGGACCAGCTTGGCGGCCGCCTCCACGCCGTACGCCTGGACCGGTTCCCGCCACAGGCCGACGTGGGTGATGCCCAGCCGGGCGCAGGCGTCGGTCAGTTCGGGCAGGGAGAGCTGCTTCACCGTCATCTGGTTGACGGAGAAGCGGGCGAGGTCGGGGTTCATCGGGTCACTCCGTACAGCGACAGCAGGGTCCTCATGCGTTCCTCGGCCAGTTGGGGGTCGGGGAACAGGCCCAGGGTGTCGGCGAGTTCGTAGGCGCGGGCCAGGTGCGGCAGGGAACGGGCCGACTGGAGGCCGCCGACCATCGCGAAGTGGTCCTGGTGTCCCGCGAGCCAGGCGAGGAGGACCACGCCCGTCTTGTAGAAGCGGGTCGGGGGCTGGAAGAGGTGGCGGGACAGCTCCACCGTGGGGTCGAGAAGGGCGCGGAACGCGGCTACGTCTCCGGTGTCCAGGACCCGGACCGCCTGGGCCGCCAGCGGGCCCAGCGGGTCGAAGACGCCGAGCAGGGCGTGGCTGAAACCCTGCTCGTCGCCCGCGATCAGCTCGGGGTAGTGGAAGTCGTCGCCGGTGTAGCAGCGCACGCCCTGCGGGAGGCGGCGCCGGAGGTCGACCTCGCGGCCGGCGTCCAGCAGGGAGATCTTGACGCCGTCGACCTTGTCCGGGTGGGCGGCGATCACCTCCAGGAAGGTGCCGGTGGCCGTGTCCAGGTCGGCCGAGCCCCAGTAGCCCTCCAGGGCCGGGTCGAACATCGGGCCCAGCCAGTGCAGGATCACCGGCTCGGCGGCCTGGCGCAGCAGATGGCCGTAGACCTCCAGGTAGTCCTCGGGGCCGCGGGCGGTGGCGGCCAGGGCGCGGGAGGCCATGACGATGGCCTGGGCGCCCGTCTCCTCGACCACGGCCAGCTGTTCCTCGTAGGCCGCGCGGATGTCGGCGAGGGTGCCGGCGGGGAGCTGGTCGGTGCCGACGCCGCAGGCGATCCGGCCGCCCACGGCACGCGCCTCGGCCGCGCTGCGCCGGATCAGTTCGGCCGCGCCCGCCCAGTCCAGGCCCATGCCGCGCTGGGCGGTGTCCATCGCCTCGGCGACCCCGAGCCCGTGGGACCACAGGTGGCGGCGGAAGGCGAGGGTGGCGTCCCAGTCGACGGCGGCGGGCGAGTCGGGCGTGACGTCGGCGAAGGGGTCGGCGACGACATGGGCCGCCGAGAAGACCGTACGGGAGGTGAAGGGGGTGCCGGGGGTGAAGGCGAGCGGCTCGGCGCGCGGTGCGTAGGCGCGCAGGGTGCCGTCGGCGGCGGGAAGGTGAAGGGTCACAGGGAGATCTCCGGGACGTCGATGCGGCGGCCCTCGGCGGACGACCTCAGGCCCAGTTCGGCGAGCTGGACGCCGCGGGCGCCGGCCAGCAGGTCCCAGTGGTAGGGGGCGTCGGCGTAGACGTGCCTGAGGAACAGCTCCCACTGGGCCTTGAAGCCGTTGTCGAACTCGGCGTTGTCGGGCACCTCCTGCCACTGGTCGCGGAAGACCTCGGTGGCGGGGATGTCCGGGTTCCACACCGGCTTCGGCGTGGCGCTGCGGTGCTGGACGCGGCAGCTGCGCAGGCCGGCCACGGCCGATCCCTCCGTGCCGTCGACCTGGAACTCCACCAGCTCGTCGCGGTGGACGCGGACGGCCCAGGAGGAGTTGATCTGGGCGATGGCGCCGCCCTCCAGCTCGAAGATGCCGTAGGCGGCGTCGTCGGCGGTGGCGTCGTAGGGCTTGCCCTGTTCGTCCCAGCGCTCGGGGATGTGGGTGGTGGCCAGGGCCTGGACGGATCTCACCCGGCCGAACAGCTCGTGCAGCACGTACTCCCAGTGCGGGAACATGTCGACGACGATGCCCCCGCCGTCCTCCGCGCGGTAGTTCCAGGACGGGCGCTGGGCGGGCTGCCAGTCGCCCTCGAAGACCCAGTAGCCGAACTCGCCGCGTACGGACAGGACGCGGCCGAAGAAGCCGCCGTCGATGAGGCGCTTCAGCTTCAGCAGGCCCGGCAGGAAGATCTTGTCCTGGACGACGCCGTGCTTGACGCCCTTGTCGTGGGCGAGGCGGGCCAGCCGCAGCGCGCCGTCCAGGCCGGTGGCGGTGGGCTTCTCGGTGTAGACGTGCTTGCCGGCCGCGATCGCCCGGGCGATGGCCTCCTCGCGGGCGGAGGTGACCTGGGAGTCGAAGTAGATGTCGACGGACGGGTCCGCGAGGACGGCGTCCAGGTCGGTGGAGACGTGCTCCAGGCCGTGCCGGCCGGCGATCTCCCGCAGGGCGTGCTCGCGGCGGCCGAGCAGGATCGGCTCGGGCCACAGCACGGTGCCGTCGCCGAGGTCGAGGCCGCCCTGGTCGCGCAGGGCGAGGATGGAGCGGACGAGGTGCTGGCGGTAACCCATGCGCCCGGTCACGCCGTTCATGGCGATTCGCACCGTCTTGCGTGTCACGTGAGTCCCTTTCGTGGGCCGGTGTAGCAAGCGCTTTCTACAAGGTGAGAAGCTAGCCTCTGGACGTGGCCGGTACAAGACCGCGTCCCGGTTGTTCGAGGGGGCGAACAAGCGCGGGGCCCGGGCCGTAAGGTCTGGTCGGAACCAGGACCCGTGCCCGGCTGTCTACGAGGGCGTACGACACGACGCGTGACCGGAGGACGACGAGATGACCGTGACCCTGGCGGACGTGGCGGCCCGCGCCCAGGTCTCCCCCGCGACGGTGTCGCGCGTGCTGAACGGCAACTACCCGGTCGCCGCCGCCACCCGGGAGCGGGTGCTGCGGGCGGTGGACGAGCTGGACTACGTCCTCAACGGCCCGGCCAGCGCGCTCGCCGCGGCCACCTCCGACCTGGTCGGCATCCTCGTCAACGACATCGCCGACCCCTTCTTCGGGATCATGGCGAGCGCGATCCAGGGCGAGATCGGCGGGCCGGGCGGGCGCGCGGGCGGGGAGCGGCTGGCGGTCGTCTGCAACACCGGGGGGTCGCCCGAGCGGGAACTGACGTATCTGACACTGCTCCAGCGGCAGCGGGCCGCGGCCGTCGTGCTGACCGGCGGGGCCGTGGAGGACGCGCCGCACGCGGCGGCGGTGGCGGCGAAGCTGCGGAAGCTGGCGGACGCCGGGACCCGGGTGGTGCTGTGCGGGCGCCCGCCGGCGCCGGACACCGGCGCCGTCGCGCTCACCTTCGACAACCGGGGCGGCGCCCGCGCGCTGACCGCCCATCTGCTCGGCCTCGGCCACCGCCGGCTCGGCTACATCGCCGGGCCCGTGGAACGGACGACCACCCGGCACCGCCTGGAGGGCCACCGGGCCGCGCTCGCGGCGGCCGGCGTCGAGGAGGACCCCCGCTGGACGGTGTACGGCCGCTACGACCGCCGGTCCGGCTACGAGGCCACCCTGGAGCTGCTGCGCCGGGATCCGTCCCTGACGGCGATCGTGGCCGCGAACGACTCCGTCGCCCTCGGCGCGTGCGCCGCGCTGCGCGAGTCCGGGCTGCGCATCCCCGAGGACGTCTCGGTGGCCGGCTTCGACGACCTCCCCTTCAGCATCGACGCGGTCCCGTCCCTGACGACGGTCCGCCTGCCCCTGGCGGAGGCGGGCGCCCGCGCGGGCCGCGTCGCCATGGGCCGCGAGGAGCCGCCGCCGGGCGGGATCACCTCGGTGCGGGGGGAGTTGATGGTGCGGGGGTCTACAGGGGTGCCTCGGGTGTCCTGAGACGGTGCATGGCCCCCGAGGGTTGACGGGGGGAGAATCCACGGGGGCCGCGGGCGGCTTGAGGGCGGTGCGTCACAGCGGGGGCCGACAGGGACGCTGCGGGGCTTCGGGGGGGGCGGTGCGCCACGTGGCCCGGGGTGGGTGAGGGTGCGGGGGCCGCCTTGATGCCGCGCGCGTTACGAGGCCCGTGCATGGCCCCCGAGGGTTGACGGGGGGAGAGT